>JAGCNK010000172.1 GCA_017645985.1 Bacteroidales bacterium
GGTTTCAACACTCGTAATATAAAGGTTGCCCGCGAGGGTGCTACTGATATATGTTTCAGTTTCAACGACGAATACATCGCTGTTGCCGACCAGAGCCGAAAGCTCAGAGTGTTTGACACATCGTCGTGGGAACCCGTGCACAAGCAGGATGTGAATGCCACCGCTATGGCGTTCAGCCGCAACAACAAGTATATGGCTGTGGGCGGACAGAGTTTCCTGCGTGTGATGAATGAGGCTAACGATGGCTTTACGCTCTGTTCCGACATTATCAACTACACCGGCAATATCAAGGAGATGTTTTTCCATCCGTTCAACAACGAGACTCTGTTTGTGAGCGACAACTTCTCGCTTTACAAGGTGGACGTGAAAACCAAGGTGATCAACAAGGCGATTACCGATTTCAGGCTGATGTCGGTGTCGCGCGATATGCAATATGTGGCTGGCTACGACTATTTCCACAATCTGAAGATATACCGCATCAATGCCCTTTCGGAGATTTTCCGCCTCGGCATCGAAAGCTCGTCGGAAATCAAGTCGATGTCGATAAACGCCGACGCCACACGGCTTATCTACGGTTTCAAAGACGGACGTGTGTGCGTCTACAATCCGCAGATTCCTATGCCCGTGGCTGAGTTTGACATAGGTTGCGAGGTTATCGACATAAAGATAAGCAGCGACGCGCTCTTCTTCTCTGTGCTGGGTGCCGACCGCAAACTGAGATTCTACAACTCGTCGACAGCCGAAAAGGGCCGCGACATTTCGATGATGTATTTCCCGAAAATCATTGCTATGAGCAATGTGGGCAATATGCTCGCCATTGGCAACTACAACGAGGATGTGGACATCATCTTTACGAATGAAACCGTGGTAGAAACTTCGTCGCACAGTGTCAGCTAGTTATGGGACGCGCCATTGTCTTGTTTGATTTCGACGGCACTCTCGCCGATACTTTCGAGTCGGGAGCCGCCCTTATCAACGAATTTGCCGTTAAGTTTGGCTACAAACCTTTGGATTTTGCCTCTCACCGAAATCTTTCGGCTCGTGAGCTGGTGAAGCTTTCGGGTGTGAGATGGTGGCAGATTCCGAAGCTGGTGAGGTTCTTCCGCCGCGAGTCGGTGAACCGTGCCGACAGGATAAAACCTTTCAATGGTATTGAGGATATGGTAAAACGAATCTTCAAGGTGTGCGATATGGGCATACTTACCACCAACGCATCGCAGACCATCGGACGGTTTCTCGACAATCTACAGCTTGAAAAATATTTCTGCTATCTGCGCTCCAATGTGCCTCTCTTTGGCAAGAGCCGGGCTCTGCGGCGCACCGTGCGGATGCTAAAACAGCATTACACCTATATCTTGTATGTGGGCGACGAAATCCGCGACATTGAAGCGTGCCGCAAGGTGGGTCTGCCTATAGTTTCGGTTTCGTGGGGATTCAATTCGCGAGAGATACTTGCAGCGCACAACGATTCGGTGGCAGACTCTGCCGACGAACTTGCCCAAAAGGTTTTGGACCGTGTTATTGAAGGCCTAAGTAAGTAGAAAACTCGTTCACGGCATTCCGCAGCATCGGTATCGTGTCGAAATATCCGTAAAAGTGCGGAGCGTAGTTCTGATATACCACCTTTGCCTCGTCGATTTGGTTCTGATAAACAAGCTGCACAAATTTCAGCGCGTAGGCGTACGACAGCAGCGACTTGTCGCCGTTGGTCGATTTTAGCATCACAATAGCGCGGTCGATACTCAGTGCCGAGGTGTTGAAATCTTTGTAAAAACGCATCAGAATGTCGGCTTTCTCTAACAGCACAGAAGCCTCGGTGTGCGCAGAGCCTGTGGCGGCTGCGGTGTCCACTGCCCTTCGCAGATATCCGAGCGCAAGGTCTTTCTCGTCGCACGATATGTTGTATCTTGCCTGCGACACTATTGCCTGAATCTCCAAGTCGGTGTCTTTCTCTGTTTTGGCAAGGTCGACGGTGTTTGAAAGAAGCTTGCTGATAAAGTCGTACATCGTGAGGGTCTTGCCGTTGAAATCGATGGTGGCAGCCATCTTTCCGCAGTTTTCGGCAAACTGGGTGGCCATATTGTAATAGAGCTGTGCGGCGGCGTCCCAAAGGTCGCGGGCAAAAAGAAGGTCTAACGCTTGCTGGTATTTCTTCACCGCCTCGTCTAATTTCCCGAGCTTGATGTTAATCTGCGCCGTGGCACGCAGTGCAGTGCATTTGGTGTCGATATCTGACGAAATGTCAAACACGTGCATTATCTGGCTTGCCAGCGATGTGGCTTCGTCATAGCGTTTCACAATGGCGTTTGACACTGCACGGCTTAGGAGCGTCTTGATGATTCCTGTGTGGTTGTCGTCTTTTTTGAAGAGCGAATATGCCTTGTGGTAATATTTGTTGGCGGTTTCGATGTCGCCGTTGATACCGAAAATGGCTGTGGCAGCCGACAGGGCGCAGTCGGCGAGCGACGAAATCTCAATATGAAATTCGTTTTCAAAAGTGTCGAACGCCTTGCGGTAATATTCTGCCGCTCTGAGGTTGTTGCCGAGACGTTCGTGCATAAGAGCCACGTTCTTAAGGTTGTTGAAAAGACCTTCGCTCTTAAACTCCTCCTTGTCGTATTCCTCGCACGCCTTGTTGTAGTATTCGAGTGCGCGGGTGTATATTCCAAAAGTGTCGTATGTGTAGCCTATGTTGTTGCAGATGTATGCAGTGCGTGTGTGCGCCTCGGTTTTGGAGCTGATGTCCAACGCTGTGGTGTAGTTAGCCACCGCCACAAGGTAATCCTTGTTTTCAAAAAAGTAGTCGGCAATGGCTGTGAAAGCCTGCACCAGTTTGTCGTTGATGTCGGTTTCTGACACTTCGTCGCCGTGCTCCTTCTTCATCGTTTGCAGAATATCCACTGCCGAGGTGAGACATTCGTAGCCTTGGTCACGGTTTTGCGTGTGCATAAGTGCGTCGGCGGCGTGTATTAGCGCGTCGGCCTGACGTCCTGGACGGTCGGCTACTTGGTAATGCTGAGCCGAAAGGATGTAGTTCTCGGCAGATTTTTCGTAGTTGCCGTTTTCGTAAAAGAGGCCAGTTTCGGCGTATGCTGCAGCCAGCTGCTCGGTGTTGCCGGTCAGACGGTAGGTTTCAATCACCTGATGCTGGCAGATGAGCGCCTCGTCGGTGTCGCCGTTTTCGTTGTAAAGGTAGGCGAGAGCCGACAGCATTTCGGCAAACATGTCTAGGTCGTTGTCGCTGCGGTATAGCTCTATAGCTCTTTTGTAGTATTCTGAGGCACGGGGTGCGTCGGGCATTTCGGCGTACATACAGGCGAGCGTGCCTGTGGCGAGTGCCTCTGAATGCAGGTCGCCAAGATTGCGGCTCAGCTCAATGGCCTCGTCGAGAGCTTTTTGCGCCTCTTTGTATTCGCAGAGCATGCGCATTGTGTCGCCGGCAAACGACAGCGAACGTATGTATTCTTTGGTGTCGCCGATGTTTTTGTATATTTTGGCGGCGAGCAGGTATGTCACTTTTGCCTTGTTGAAACGGTCGCTGCGGTAGTACAGTGTGGCGAGCGATGTCAGGTTGTACGCCTCCTGCGCCTTGTATTTCACCTTGTGGTACAGCTCAATGGCATTGTCGTAATATGTTTCGGCGCGGGCGGTCTTTTTCTGCTCCTCGTACACGCTTGCCAGGTTTGAATAGTTGAGTGCTGCTGCGGCGTTGTCGTTGAGCTTGTTGTTTATCTTGAGAGCCTCCAGATAGTACTGCGAGGCGCGTTCGTAATCCTGCTTTGAGTAGAAAATGTTTCCGATATTGTTGTATACGGCAGCTCGTCCGGCTTCGTCGTTGCTCTGCTGCGACAGCTCGAGCGACTTGTTGAAGTACTGCATTGCCCCCTGGATATTGTCGGAACCGTAATGCAGGTTGCCGATGGCGTTGTAGTCGGCTATCATACCGGCAATGTCGTTGTTGGCATGGTCTTCTTTGAGAGCCAGCTTGTAGTATCGCAGAGCCGTGTCGGTTTCGGATTTTTGCGAATATAGCGCACCTAAATTGCTGTATGTTACTGCAATGCCGTACTTGTTGGGTGCGTTTGAGTCGTTTTCTAATGCGGCGTTGAAGTATTTTTCGGCACCGTTTTCGTCGCCGCTGTTGAGCAGTGCAAGTCCTATGTTGTTGTAACTTATTGATATCTTGGCTGTATTGCCGAGCATACGGTCAATTTCCAATGCTTTGTGAAAGTAGGTCAACGCCTCGGTATATTTGCTCTGGGCGTTTTTCGACAGGCCCATATTGTTGTAGCAGTTGGCAAGGTTGATGCGGTCGCCGGTGTGGAAACAAAGCCTGAGTGCTTCGGTGTAGTATCTTTTGGCTTCGGCAAAACGGCTGTCGTTGTCGTAAGATAGTCCGAGATTGATATACGCCTTGGCGAGAATGTGCGGCTTGACGGCCTTGGTGCAATAGTCGATCACCTCGTTGAGCAGCTGATACGCGCCCGCATTGTCTTTGTCGGAACGTTTGAGCGTGGCAAGGTCGATTTTTACCAACGCAATTTTGTCGTCCTTGGCTTGTTCGGTGTAGCCTTTGAGCGCAAGATTCAGAAAATAATCTGCCGAAGTATGGTTGCTGCGTGTTAGGTAAACCTTGCCCAAGGCGTAGTAACCATCTGCCAGAGCGGGATGTTTAGGATTTCCCTTTATATAGTCGATTGATTTTTGTATGTATTTCACCGCCTTGTCGTGATCCGCAAGGTACATGTATTCTTGTCCCACAAAGAAGTATCCTGCTACCAGATAGTATTTGTTGTCCATTCGTTTGGAGCAGCCGAGTACGGCCGTTCCACATTCGAGAGCCTCTTTGTGATACCCGAGCCAAGAAAGGGCTAGGTACTTGGCCTGTAAGGATGTGGCGCGGTATTCCCAAACGACTTGCGACGAGCGGCAATACGCCAGGGCGTTCCAAGTTTTATCAGCCAGTTGCACAGCCTCGGGCATCGATGTTTTCTGTACAGCCTCTATAGTCTTATTTATCAGTTCGTTAGGGTTGCCTTTTTGGGTTTCCTTGATGGCTGTGTAGCGGTATTTGTGATTTGCAACAGGCTTTGTCACAACGTTTTGCAAATGACGTGCGTTTGAATAGAAATCCAGATTAACAATTATCCATCCGTTGTCGATTTGTTTGATGTCGCCGTTTTGCAGCATATAGTTGAGCAGTCCGTTCATAAACGCAGGATTTCCCTGTGTGGCTGAATGGATTATGTTGGCGGTGTCTGACGGAAACTCGTTGCCTGGAAACATTGTGGATATCAGGTCGGCTGTGTCGGAGAGTTTCAGCGGTTCGGGAACGAGCTCGCAAAATCCTCCCGTCTTCCATGCCTGGGTGATGCTGCCTATTTTTATAGGAAAGAGGTCGCGCGAAATGCGGTTGATAAGCGGGTCTGACTTGATAGCCGGGTCTGCCATATTGTACGCCGCCACAGCCATAATATTGCAAGGTCCATCCACAATATGCTGAGCCAGAGCGTATATCATACTGTAAATGTCGGGATTGCAGTATTGAAAATCGTCGGCAATGATTATTGTAGGATTCTTAGCCGCGCTCTCTTGCAGATATTTGTAGAAAAAGTCAGCTGCTTCGTCGGGCGTCAGATTGGCTAAGCTGTCGCGTTGCTCTTTGTCCGGCTTATGTCCGGTGAGGGTATGGAAAAGCATACTATACGACAACTCTGTGCTGGCACAACGGCAATTGAACGAAATGGTGCTGCACTTAGATATGGCGGCGGCTTTCTGGGCAAACATTCTTGCCAGAGCCGACTTGCCGCATCCGGGCTTGCCGCTTATGAGCACAATCTGCCCTTTGCCGTTGCAAACCTGCTCGTAGAGGTTTAGCAGACGGTGCAGTTCTGTGCCGTGTCCTACAAATATATCTTCCGCTATCAACTCTTTTTCTTTAAGAAACCGGCTAACACTTTCATCAGCAGACTGATGTTGAGCGGTTTGGTAAGGTAGTAGTTGCAACCGGCCTTGATGGTCTTATCTTTTTCGTCGCTGAGGGCGTAGGCGGTTTGTGCAATTATTATGATGTCTTTGTCGAACTCACGTATGGCGCGAGTGGCTTCGTAGCCGTCCATTACGGGCATCTTGATGTCCATAAGTATCAGGTCGATGTCTTTGTTGTTGCGTGCTATCTCCACGGCCTGACCTCCGTCTTCAGCCCAGATGATTTCTGCGCCGGTTTCGGCTAGTATCTCGTTCATTAGCATGCGGTTCATCTCCTCGTCTTCTGCCACCATTATCTTTTTGCCTTTGAGCGAAACTTCGGCTTCGTCGGCATTGCCAGATGCTCCGTATTCGTCGGCGGTGTTGAGCTCGGGGTCGTAGGGTAGGGTGAAGTAGAACGTGCTGCCTTCGCCTTCGGCTGATTCTACCCACATTTTGCCGCCGAGCAGCTCTACAAGTTTCTTAGAGATGGCTAGACCGAGTCCTGTGCCTTGTTGGTTCTTGTCGCCTTTTTGTTCTATCTGTCCAAAACGTTCAAAGATAACATTCAGCTTGTCCTGAGGCATTCCCTGTCCAGTGTCCTTAACGTAGAACAGCAGCTCTTCGGGAGTGTTGAAACGGTATCCAAATTCGATGAAGCCCTTTTCGGTGAATTTCATAGCGTTGGTTATCAGGTTGTTGATAACCTGTTTGAAACGGAACGGGTCGGTTTCGATTTGAAATTCGTCGGATTCTACCGCATTTTTAACGGTAAAGCCGATTCCCTTTTCTTTGATGTTGTTGATTTGATATTGCGAAATATAGATTTCGTTCATCATTGGGTTGAGGGGCGACTTGCGTGGCTTAACCTTCAATTGCCCTGCCTCTATTTTGGATATGTCGATGATGTCGTTGATGAGGTTGAGCAGGCTCTTGCCGCTGCTTACAATGAGCTCCAGGTATTTTGCTTTTGTGCCTGTAAGTCCGCTTGTCTTTGCCAGAAGTTCCGAGAAACCTATGATTGAGTTCATCGGGGTGCGTATCTCGTGACTCATATTGGCAAGGAACGCCGATTTAAGTTTGTCAGATTCCTCGGCTTTTTGTTTAGCCTCAATAAGTTCTGATTCCCACTGTTTGCGTTTGGTGATGTCGCGGATGGTGAGTGCGCATCCTTTTGCGGTGTCGGTATCGTAATACGACACGGTCATGTCGGCAATGAATGTTTCGCCGTTTTTATTTACGCAAACGCCCTCAAACGGTGCTTCGGTATATTTGCACGAACCTGTTTCGAGGAATTTCTTAACCTCTGCCTCGGCATTAGCACGGCGGCTTTGTTCGGGCTGGAGCAGGTTGAGCAATGGCATACCTTGTACTTCGTCGTTGTGGAAACCAGTGAGTTTTTCGGCAGCGGGGTTGAGCGATACCACTTTGGCTTTTTCGTCGGTTACGATAAGCGCCTCAAACGCATTCATACTCAGCTTGGTGTAAATCTCGTTGGTGGCTTTTTCCTGCAAAACGGCTTTCTGACGTTCAGATTCGGTCTTGGCTATTATCTGGGTCATCTTTTCAAACTCGTTGTAGAGGTCTGCCACTTCGTCTTTGTTTTTGGGAATGTCAACGTCCTGAGTGTAGTTGCCCGAGTCGTTGGCTTGTTTGATATGCTCGGTGAGCTTGAGAATCGGTTTCGACAGCGGACGGGCTATGAAATACGATACAAGCAGAGTTATCAACGCAGTGATGGCGGCTATGAATACGAACATCGACGCCGAGTAGCGCATCTTGCGGCTCGACAGTTCGGCTGTTGAAATTTCCAAATATACCGCACCCAGAATGTCGGAGTCGCGGATAACGGGCTTGGTTATGATGAGGTAGCCGTCTTCGAAACGTGCTGAGCTTTTGGGTTCCAAGGTTGGCGGCGGAGTAAAGTCTTTGGCGTTGTTGAACGTGTGACTGTAAAACTGCTGCTGGTCGGTGGAGTAGAACTGCACAAACTCAATAGGCGGAAACACTTCGAAAAATTCGCAGCGCTCTTTGAGGTCTTGTGGTTGGTTCATCTCAATACAAGATGTGCCTTCGATGGCAAGCATTTTGGCTATGCCTTCGTACTTGTTTTGAAAGTCTTCGGTGTTGGCGGTGCTAAGTATTGCATTGCTGCAAATATAGCACAACGCTGCTGTGATAAGCACTGCACAAGCCACACTGAAAGTGATTTTGTGCTTTATCGATAGGTTGGCAAAAGGATTCATAGTCTCTACGTTTAATAATTTTTTCTTTTTCTTATTCTTTGTATTGATGACCCGGACTCAGCAGTGTGGTTCTGAACATAAGCCCTGAATCTATAATTGCTTCTTTTTTAAATAGATAGTCGATGCTGCTCGCCTTTTGTTCTATAAAGAACATACAGCCGTAATTTAATAAATTTTTATTGTTTGACAGCGTAAGAATCTTCATTTTTTTTAGTTTTTCCTCTAATAATTCGTTTGATATTTCAGCAGAATGGTCGATGAACACCACTAATGCGTCGTCGATGGCCGTGTTGTCGTTGTATTCTCTTACGGTGATAGGTTTGTTGTTGAATGTCTGCGATTTAAGCGAGTTTGAGATTTCGGTAAAAGGTTCTGGTTTCTTGGCTGCTATATATATTATAAAGGTGTCCTGCGGCAGAGGTTCTGGCCAGTACACATAGTGGGCAAATTTGATTATGTTCTGGTAGTCGAATCCCTGCGCCGTGGCTGATGTGCTCAGGAGCAGGGCGTATGCGGTAAAGATTATATATGTTAGTAGTTTTTTCATGGCTGGGCTTCGGTATCCTGTTTACCGTTATCTTCTTCGTTGTTTTTGTCTTGTCCTGATATCTGGGCTTCAAGTGCTTTCACTTTGTTTTTGAGGTTGGCTTCAATCTTGCGGAACTTGGTGATACGTTTTTCAAGCTCGCGTTTGAAGAATGCCTCCGACGCCGAAGCCTTGTCGAATTTCTGACGGTTCTCCACGTTCTGGCGTTTCGAGTCGGTGAGCTCGCGGTTCAGCTGTTCTATGTCGTCGGTGAATGACTTTATCTGTTTCTTCATGTTCTTTGCCTCCTCGTTCACCGATGCGTACTGCTTTTGAATCTTGGCGAGTTCCTCCTCGGTGTTGAGCTGTGTGGTAACGTCGAATGCGAGGCAGAGTATCTTTTCTACAGAGTTGTCGGTGTCGTAGATGGGCACGAATATGTTCTTGATTTTGCGTATCGAGTTGTTGATTTTAAACTCGGTGACGTAAGTTTCTGTGCCTCCTTGCTTTACACTGTCCCAAACACGCTTGAAATCGTCGTACTTGGCAAGGGTTAGCTGCAATATTTCGTAGATGTTTTTGCGCTTGATGTCGTTGACGTCCAATGTGTAGCGCAGGCAGAACTTTCGGTTGGCGTCGAGAGTCTCGCCTTTGAGGCTGAACACCGCGCTCATAATGGTGCGGTTGAGTGCGTACTGGGTCTTCTCTATTTGCGACAGTTCGTACTGCGATGTTTCCACCAGGCTGGTGAGTGTCTCGATTTCGCTGCGCAGGTTGGCCTCTTTCTCCTCCATCTGTTTTGACTGCATACGCGACTGCTGAAGCAGTTCGGCTGTCTGCTCGTTGATTTTGGCGTTGGCGATGGTAGACGCCACGTTTTCGGAGATACGCTCAACGAACGAAATCTGGTATGGCTCAAACTCTTTGAACGATGCGAACTCCATTACGCCGTACAGCGTGTCGTTGTATACCAGCGGCACAAACATAATAGCCTTTGGCTTGGCCTTGCCGAGACCAGAGGAGATGTCGGCGTAATTGTCGGGCACGTTGTTGAGCACGATGGTGTGTTTCTCCATTGCGCATGCGCCGATAAGTCCCTCGTCGAGCTGCAGGGTGCGCTTGTGAAAACGCTCGTGTCCGAATGCGAACACGCCGTAAAGCTCGAGAATCTCTTTTTTGGGATCTTCGGGCGACTTGGTGCGGATAAAGATACCGCCCTGGTTTACATTGATATAGGGAACGAGGTTGTCGATAACTTCGTTGCTCAGCTTGTGAATGTCGGAGATGCTGTTTCGCAGAATATCGCTGAATATCGAGTGACCCTCTGTGGCCCACTGCGTGCGTTTTTCCTCGGCGATACGTTTCTGCTCCTTGTCGCGGGTTTCGATCATGCTGTCGCGCATCGAAACGAGCGCGGTGCCTATGGCGTTGTTCTTGATCGACACCTTGTACTCTGCGTCGAGGTTGCCGTCGCGGATGTCGGATGCGAACTCGGCTGTCTGTTTTAGCGAGCTGGTGAGCGAGTGCAGCGAGCGTATGATTGACGCGAACTCGGTGGTGTGCAGAGCCTGCGCCGATTGTCCGTCCTCAATTTCAAAGTTGCCTCCCGCAATGCGTTTCACAATGTCGCGCAGCACGGTGATTGGCTTGGTGATGTGTCCCGAAATGATGATGACTGCTATGATGAACAGTGCCAGGAGGATAGCCGAGATAAGCACAGCCGAACCCTCAGCAGTCCACTGGTCGGTTTTGAGCGAGATCGACGGGGTGATGGATATCATCGCAAAAAAGTCGGTAGTGTAGGGAACCGAGATGCGCTGGTTGTGAAGGTAAACGCTCTTGTTGCCCTCTTCCATCAGGTTGGTTTCCACATCGGCAGAAAGGTTTTCGCCAGTTTTCTCCATAATGTTAAACTGCTCTTCGGTAAAGCGCAGAGTCTCTGTGATATATCTGTTTTGGTACTCCTTCTTGCGAGAGTAGAAAATCTTTCCTTTTTTGTCGGCGATGATGATGTACTTGTCGGAGGGAATCATTTCGTCGAGGTTGTTGCGGTAGTATTTGAGGTCGATGTCGGCACCAATCACACCTGCAAACTTGTCCTTGTTGAAAAACGGAATGATGCATACGAGCGTGTTGGATATTTCGCCGTCAGCATCGAGGGCTAGAATCTTAGACGAGTGGTCGTGCTTGGTGTCGCGGTATAGGTCAAACACCTCTGAAGATGTGCCCAGCAGGTCGTTTGAAAGTTCTGGCGTGTCGGTGTTTTCGTGACGTGTGATTTTGCCGTACCATCCGATCGGGAATCCCGGGTGCGTGTTTACAAGCAGGCTGTCGGATGTGGTGAGTATGTATGGTTCTGAAATCACGAAAAGCGACTTGATGGTCTGATCCTGACGAAGATACGACGAAAGTGTGTTAACGGTTACATCTCTTGTCTGGTTGCCAATCTGCTGAATGAGAGCCGAAATGGCTCCCGCCTGGGCGTTGAGGTCGTATACTGTGCCGCTGAGATGGCTCTCGAGATAGTCGGCGTATTTCTGCACTTCGGCGTTGCTTGCCTGGTGGCAGTATTCCGACAGCCTGTGGTCCACAACCTTGTGATACACAAACAAAACGGCGGCGCAAAGCACAATGGCGGCAGCCGAGGCCGCTATCACCACTTTCCACCTGATAGTGTTGAGTTTGTTATATGTCTTGTTGCTTTCCATATTCAGTTGCGTTTGCTATTGGTTTAAAATCTGTTGGTCGGTAAGCTTCTCGTTTTCTTTCTTGAGCTTTTCGATCTCCTTTTGGTATTTTTTGATTTCGTTGTTTTTCTGCGCGTTCTCCTTTTCGAGCTGCTGTATGCGGTGCGAGAAATCGTCGAGACGCTTGCCTTCCTCTTGCAGCTTGAAGAGGTTTTTGGCGTTTTCCTTCACATACGATATAGTGCTGGCGATGTCCTCGGCAAGGTGCTCGATAAACTTTATACGATAGTCTTCGAACTTGTCGGTGCGGCACAGCTCCAGAATGCCGTAGATTTCGTCTTTGAGCATCAGCGGCACTACAATAAGGTGTCCGGGCTTGGTGAATCCGAATCCCGAACCGATAGTAATGTAGTCGGCTGGAATGTCGTCGATTATCTGCATAGTTTTTTCAACCGCGCACGTGCCCACGATGCCTTCGTAGAGGCTGATTTTTTTCTGAACGAACTTCTTGTTGTCGGCGGCGTAGGTGGCCTTCATTTCCAGATATATGTCGTCGGGATTGTCGTCAACGTAGAGGTACATGGCGGCGTAGTTGGCTTCCATATAGTGGATAAGGTTGCGCGTGGTTTCGTCGCAGAGAGTGTCGATGTTGTTGTTGTTTTTGCGCAGAATGTCGCCGAACTCTGCCAGACCGATGTTGATCTTGTCCTGAATCTCGTCGGCCTTGCGGCGTTCGCGGTACGATTCGTACTGCTGTTCGAGATTCTTCTTCATATTGATGAGCGAGATGCCGAGCTCGTCGTTTTCGCTCAGCAGCTCTATCTGGTTTTCGGTCTTGTCGGTTCCGATGTCTTCGGTAAATAGCTGTTTCTTCTTCAGATTGTTGATAAACGCGGCAATCTTCTTTGCCATAATGTTCATCTCGCTGTTGCTGTTCTCGTTGATGTCGGGCGGGGTGAGTTCGCCTTTGAGCATCTTCTCCAGGTAGCCGTTCATCTTCTCTATCGGGTGGTTGACCGATGAGAAAAGCATCAGGAAGAATGAAAGTCCGAGAATAATCACCGAAATCTGCACCGCTGCCACTATCGTGTTGGTGCGTTTCTTCTTTTCGGCACGGAGAATGTCGGATTCGATGATAAGCTCGTCGATGTCGTTTTGCATAGTCTTGATTTGCGCCACAGCCTCGCCCTTGTATCCGTCGTTGTTGGCAAGACCTAGCAGAAGCTGTTTTGAGAACACCAGGTTGAATGTCATGCGGTATTCCGACAGCTGGTCCATCATTTTCGACATCTGGTATTTGATCAGTATGTTCGACGTGTTGGTGGATTTCAGTATGTTGTTGATACCGTCGATTTGCTTATTAAATTTTTCGTAATGCTCTATGCTGCTGTTGTCTAAGAAAGCCTTCTCGCTCTGGCAGGCGTCGTCAAACATCTTGCTCATACCGGCGAGGGTGAACTGGAAGAGAGTCTTGCGCACGGTGTTGCGGTCGGTGGTGAGCCGTCCGGCGTCTTCGGTGAGCTCGTTGAGGTCTTCTTTTATTTTGGCTATCTCGCTTATCTTTATCTGATAGTTGTCGAACTCTTCGCGGAGGATCGAAATTGACTGCGCGGTCTTGCGGTTCAGTTCTGGCTCCACTTCGGAGAGTGTCTCAATGCCTTTGTCGATACGGGTGCACAGCTTGTTGATTTCCGAAATGAGGGTGTCCTCTTTCTCCTTGTTTCGTGCCGAGGAGTAGAGTCCGAAGAGCTCGTATTGCAGGTTTCGTATCTCCGCAAGCTCGTTTTTCATCTTGGTCTCGGTCTGATAGCTGGCGTCTATCTTGTTGTAGTTAGAGGTCAGATATATGAACGACAAGCCTGTAAGTACGGCGTATGCCGCAAAACAGATGAGCATTATCCTGAATTTTAATTTTACCGATAGTTTTTCGGGTGTGTTCATTTTGTCGTTTTTAATTACTCTGAGTTTAATAATTTGCCAATACAAAGATAACTAATATTTGTTTAAAAACAAACATCTTGCCGTTTTGTGTCGGAGTTTTTTTTGCACATAGTTTTGTTACAAAATTAACAAATTGTTTAATAAATGTATAATTTGACAAAAAATTTTGTAGAAAATTTTTGAAACCCTTATTTTAGCACCCGAAAAACGATGTAATGAATCTTTAACTAACACACTGATTATGTTCAGCAAAGAATTAATTTCAAAATTCGAAGGTACTCCCACACCTTTTTATTATTATGATATGGCGCTTTTGCGTCGCACGCTCGACACTCTGAGCAAGGCCACTTCAAAATACGGATACAACATGCACTACGCCGTTAAGGCCAACGCCAATCCCGTAATATTGAAAACCATCAGCGATTACGGTTTCGGTGCCGACTGCGTTAGCGGCAACGAGGTGCTCAAGGCTATAGAGTGCGGATTCAACCCCTCCAAGGTGGTGTTCGCAGGTGTCGGCAAGTCTGACAAGGAGATTAACGACGCCCTGGCTCACGATATTTTTTGTTTTAACTGCGAATCGGTGCAGGAGATTCAGGTTATCAACCAGTTGGCAGCGCAAAGCGGAAAGATTGCACGCATAGCTCTCCGACTCAACCCCGGTATCGACGCCCACACCAACAAGTGCATCAACACCGGCTTGGAAGACAGCAAGTTCGGTATCAACTTCAACCTTCTCGACGAGGTGGTTAAGGAGGTGATGGTGCTCAACAACATCAAGCTTGTGGGATTGCATTTCCATATCGGCTCGCAGATTTTGGATCTTGAGCCTTACCGTCTGCTCTGCCGCCGCAGCAACGAGATGCAGCAGAAACTTCAGCTTCTGGGTCTCAACCTTCCTGAAATCAACCTCGGAGGCGGTCTCGGCGTGGATTACATCAATCCCGACGAAAATCCTGTTCCAGATTTTGAGAAACTTTTGGACACTATCCACGAAAATCTCGACGTAAGAGAGGGTCAACGTGTTCATTTTGAGTTCGGCCGCGCGGTTGTGACTCAATGTGGCACAATGATTGCTCGTACTTTGTATACAAAAAAAGCTAGCAAGACAACATTTGCTATCGTAGACGCAGGCTTTAACGATTTGATACGTCCGGCTTTATACGGTTCGTATCACAAAATTGAGAACCTTTCGTCGTCGTCGCAAACTGAAGATGTATACGACGTTGTAGGACCGATTTGCGAGTCTACCGACGTGTTTGCCCAGGGCTACAAACTGCCTGTTACTCAGCGTGGCGACCTTATCGCTTTCCGTTCGGCGGGAGCTTACGGCGAAATAATGGCTTCGCGATACAACCTTAGGGATCTTGCCAAAGCGTATTTTTTTGATTAATTTTGTGTGATTTAAAAAAAATGCTAAATTTGTAGCAAAAATATTGTACTAACATTCTAATGTTTACTAATATGAAAAAAACATTTTTTTCATTTGTCGTCATCATTTCGGTATTGGCAGGCTCATTGTTTATAACTTCATCAGCGTCTGCACAAGACGACATCAACATTGGAATGGCCGAGTCGATGGTGTTTAACGAAGATTTCTCGTCGGCGATACAGCTCTACAACAAAATGATAGAAATGGAGCCCGACAATGGTCTGTATCACTTTCAGCTCGGATTTTGCTACTTAAATACTTCAAGCAAGAAAGACTCCTCGATTTACGAATTTAAAAAAGCGTACGGATTGTACAAGCCAAAGGTGCGCAAGGGTACGCAGGGTATCGAAACCGAGTTTTATCTCGGTCGCGCCTACCGCGTAAACGACTCCATAGACCAGGCTCTCAGCACTCTTGAGAAACTGAAACGTCGTGTCACCAACAAGAAGTTTCTTGAAATCATCGACAAGGAGATCGACCTTTGCAACCTTACCAACGAGATGAAGAGCCATCCCGTGGAGATTCAGGTGCAGAACCTCGGAGCTATTGTCAACAGCGAGTACACCGACCACAGTCCTGTGCTCACCGCCGATGAGTCGATGCTGTTTTTCACATCGCGCCGTCCTTACAAAAACCACGAGGTGGGTGTCGACGACCAATACGACGAGAACATCTACGTGTCGCGAAAGCTTGAGACCGGCACTTGGTCGGCTCCCGAGCCGCTCAACGACAAGATCAACACCGAAGAGCACGAGGCTACTGTTTCGCTGTCGTACGACGGTTCGGAACTCTACATCTACCGCGAGGACGACAACGGCACTTTGCTGGTGTCGTATTTCAAAGGCGACGACTGGTCGGAGCCTGTTCCCCTGAATGAGAATATCAACACCAAGTACCGTGAAACCGGTGCGTGCCTCTCTACCGACGGCAAACGTCTCTTCTTTGCGAGCGACCGTCCGGGTGGACGCGGCGGATACGATATCTATGTGTCGGAGCGTATGCCCGACGGCTCTTGGGGCGAGGCTAAAAACCTCGGCGACGCTGTAAATACTGCTGAGGACGAGGAAGGTCCGTTTATCCTGCCCGACAACTCAAAGCTCTATTTCAGCAGCAAGGGTCACCGCGGACTTGGCGGATACGATATCTTCTATTGCGACGCCAACGAATTTGGCACTTGGTCGAGGGCTGTGAATGCGGGATTTCCCATCAACACCGCCGAAGACGACGTGTTCCTCTTTATCACTCCTACAAGCGCAAGGTCGTATTTCGCATCTGAGCGCAAGGATGGCATAGGCCGCTCTGATATCTACGTTATGGGTCTGCCTTCGGTTATGGAAACCGAGCTTACCGTTGTTACCGGCTTGGTGGGCGTGTGCGAGGGCAAAGTGCCTGAGAGCGTGATCACCATCCGCGACAACAGCCTTGGCGTGTCTAGCACAGCCGTGCCCAACATCCGCACCGGCAAGTATATTTTCATCGGACGCCGTGCCCACAACTACACTTTGACCGCAACTGTTGGCAACAAGACCGTATATTCCGAAACATTCGACATAGCAGCCAACGCTCCCGAGCAGATGAACTACAAGACCATCCAGCTTGACCCCGAGCACAACTGCCCCGAACCTCATGTTCCCGAAGACGAGCCTGAGCAGATTCCTGGCAAGTATTACGACGAGAACGGCGTGATGTACGACTGCCTTGCCGAAATCGAGGATATATCGTTCCCCTTTGGCGCTGCCTCGGCTCTCGGACCTACTCCGAGTCTCGACACGCTTGCCAAGTATCTCAAAAACAACCGCGACGCAGTGGTGGAGATACGTGCGTATTGCGATGCCAAGGGTAGCGCGGTTTACAACCTCAAACTGTCGAAAAAACGTGGCACCGCCGTGTACAACTATCTCATACAGCACGGTGTGCAGAGCAAGCAGCTGGTGGTTACAGGTTTCGGCGAGGAAAACCCGATTTCGTTTAACATCATCAACGGCGAGTTTGACGATGAGTCGAAGGCATACAACCGCCGTGTTGAGTTCATGATGAAACAGCAGGGTTCAAAAGAGACCCTCCTGATACGCCCGATTACCACTGTCCCCGACAAGTATAGGAACCCGCTCTATCAGAAAGACTACGAGAAGGCGGCAGGTACACCGGAATCCGAAATTTAGAAAACGATGCAGCCACTTTATGCCGAAGTTATATTGCCCGTTCCGCTGCCAAATCTTCTAACTTACATTGTTCCCGAATATCTCGCGGAGCAGTGCCGCGCGGGTTGTCGCGTGGTGGTGCCTTGCGGAAGATCCAAGATGTATTCGGGAGTGGTTTACCGTATCACCGACCAAAAGCCCGAGGCATACGAGCTTAAAGAGGTGATTGAGATTCTCGACACCGTGCCTGTGGTAACCCAGGAGCAGATACAGTTTTGGAAATGGATTGCCGAATATTATATGTGCACCGTGGGCGAGGTTTACCGTGCCGCGCTGCCGTCGGGTATGAAGCTCGAAAGCGAGACAATGCTCTACCGCACCAATCTTCCCATTGATTACGACCGTTTGAAACCCAAGGAGCTGATTCTTCTCAACGCCTTTAACGACAAGGTGACCGAAATACCAGTGTCGAAGGTGGGAAAAATTGTTTCGTCAAAAACATATATATCGCTGGTACAGAACCTGATACAGTCCGGCTACCTGGTGGCCGACAGCGTTATCGAAGACAAATACAAACCCAAGACCGAAAAGTTTCTCACCCTGCACGAGGCGTTCACCAAGGAGATTCAGTTCAAAGAGCTGTTCGACACGCTTGAACGCAAGGCTCTCAAGCAGTTGCAGGTGCTGATGGCTTTCCTTGCCGGATCTGGCATTAAGATAGAAAACGGAGAAATAACATCGCACGGCGAAATCTCTCGTGCAAAGCTGTTGAAGAATCCCGACTTGTCGTCGCAGGCTTTGTCGGCTCTTATTCAAAAAGGTGTGCTTACCGAATACGAAAAGGAGGTGAGCCGTCTGGAAAAATACGACGGCGACATAGAGCTTTATCACGACCTGACACCGGCTCAACAGACAGCCTACGAACAAATTGAAAGCGAGTTTGCCCAGAAAAGCACTGTGCTGCTATATGGTGTTACAGGCAGCGGCAAAACCGAAATATATATAAAACTGATCGACAAATATCTGTCGGAAGGACGGCGGGTGCTTTACCTGCTGCCCGAGATTGTGCTTACGTCGCAGATTATAAGGCGTTTGCAAAAGGTGTTTGGCAATTCGGTGTGCATTTATCACAGCAAACTGTCGGATGCCGAACGTTCTGAAATTTGGAAGACGCTCGTTGACGGCAGCGAACCTAAGCTTATTCTCGGAGTGCGCTCGTCGGTGTTCCTGCCGTTTGTCAACCTCGGCTTGATTATCGTTGACGAGGAACACGAGACATCGTTCAAGCAGTACGACCCCGCGCCACGGTACAACGCCCGCGACTGCTCTATGGTGCTGGCGCAGCTTTACAACGCCAAGGTGCTGCTCGGCTCTGCCACGCCGTCGCTCGAATCGTATTTCAACGCTATGAGCGGCAAGTACGGACTTGTGTCGCTTAACAAACGTTTCTCGGAACAAGGACAGCCTCAGTTTCAGATAGTTGACACGCTCGACGCTATGAAGCACCGTCAGATGAAGTCGCTATTCTCGCCGCAGCTGCTTGGCGAGGTGAAAAAATGCGTTGAAAATCACGAACAGGCTTTGCTGTTTCGCAACCGACGTGGTTTCTCGCCCTACGTGGAGTGCCAGACCTGCGGATGGATTCCTGTTTGCGAAAACTGCGACGTAAGTCTCACTTACCACAAGCGCGACGGACGTCTGGTGTGCCATCACTGTGGATTCTGTATGGAGATGCCCCACAAGTGTATGGCGTGCGGCGATACCGCAATGAAGACTATGGGATTCGGCACTGAGAAAATCGAGGACGAAATAAAGATATTCTTTCCAGATGCGAGAATTTCGCGTTTGGATTCCGACGTCACTACTTCGGTGGCTCGTTACGAAAAAATCATATCCGACTTTGAGGATGGCAATATCGACATCATTGCCGGCACTCAGATGATTTCAAAGGGGTTTGATTTCAAAAACCTTCGCCTTGTGGCTATACTCAACGCCGACAGCATGCTCAGCTATCCCGATTTCCGTGCCGAGGAACGTGCTTATCAGATGATTTCGCAGGTGGGCGGACGTGCAGGACGCAGCAATATCAAGGGTCGTGTGCTTATTCAGACCAAGAATCCGCAGCATCCTGTTTTTCAGGATATTATCAGCAATAATTACACCCTGCTCTACAACCGGTTGATAGCCGAGCGCAGCAGATTCCTTTATCCGCCATACACACGCCTTATAAAGATACAGTTGAAACACAAGAGTCCTGCCGACCTCGACCACGAGTCTGCCCGGCTTGCCGACATTCTTCGAAAATCGTTTGGCGCGGGGGTGCTTGGTCCCGAATATCCGCTCATCAGCCGTATTCAGACACTATATATAAAGGAGATAATGCTGAAGATAAGCCGAAACCATTACGGCGCGGCAGCCAAGAAGCTTATCACCGACGCAATAGGATATGTGAAGTCCACCGCCGTGAAATCAGGACTGATTGTAGCGGTGAATGTGGATCCGTTATAAAAAAGCAAATTATTAAAACATCATAAAAATATATCAAAATGAGATTATCATCAAGAATCAACAGAGTAGCCGAATCGCAGACGCTTGCGATGAGCCAGAAGAGCAACGAACTAAAAGAACAAGGCATCGACGTGGTGAACCTTACAGTTGGACAGCCCGACTTTTTCACCCCCGACAACGTGAAAGCCGCAGCTAAAAAAGCTATAGACGACAATTTCTCGTTTTATTCGCCAGTACCTGGTTATAAAGATTTGATACAGGCTATACAAGGCAAATTCAAACGTGAGAATAATCTCCAATACGCCGAAAACCAGATAGTTGTGTCTACAGGTGCTAAACAGTGCCTTGCCAACGCTATGCAGTGTCTTTTTCAAGAGGGCGACGAGGTGATAATTCCCACACCTTACTGGGTTTCGTATATCGAGCTTGCCCACCTCTGCAACGCTACCCCCGTTATCATTGAGGGAAATCCCGAAAACTACTACAAGATTACTCCCGAGCAGTTGGAAAAGGCCATCTCTCCCAAAACACACGGCTTTATCCTCAACGCTCCTTCAAACCCTTCGGGCAGCATCTACACCAAGGACGAGCTTAAAGCTCTTGCCGACGTGCTGGCTAAATATCCCGAGGTGGCTATCATCTCCGACGAGATTTACGAGCACCTTACTTACCAAGGCAGCCACGAATCTATCGCCCAGTTCTCGAATGTTTACAATCAGACTATCGTAATCAACGGTCTTTCAAAGGCTTACGCTATGACTGGCTGGCGTTTGGGCTATATGGCTGGTCCTGTTGAGGTGGCCAAGGCGTGCAAAAAACTTCAAGGTCAGACCACTTCGGGCACTTGCTCAATCACTCAGCGTGCCGCCATCGAGGCTCTCAACGGTGACCAGAGCATCATCGACAAGAACAACGAGGTGCTCATCAAACGTCGCGACCTTATGGTTAAATACCTCAAGGAGATTCCGGGCGTGAAACTCAACGTGCCTCCCGCCACATTCTACACCTTCCCCGATTTTTCGGCTTACTACGGCAAATCGTACGAAGGCAAAAAAATCAACGGATCGTCCGACCTCTGCGACTTCCTTCTCAATGTGGCTCACGTGGCTACTGTGGCAGGCAGCGCATTCGGCGTTGACGCTTGCATCCGTATGAGCTACGTTGTTGACTTCCCCCGTATCGACGAAGCATTCAAACGCATCAACAAGGCGTTGGCGTTGTTGAAATAATTTTTTTTGGAAACAATTATTTGTAGAGACGCGCCATGGCGCGTCTCTACATTTTTTTAACATTTTAAATTAAACCTATGATGAAAAGATTTTTATTACCTACCTTAGCTTTGCTGTTGAGTATCAATGCTAAAGCACAATTTGCTCCGCCCACTCAGATTCCCGAAGGGGCTAAACCGTTGTCTACCAATATTAATCAAAATTCATTTCCTTATATTTTGCCCGACAAAAAAGTGTTTTTTTCGCTCAATGCTCCCACGGCAAACACTGTTCAGGTGGACATCTGCAGCAAAAAATACGATATGACTAAAAACGAAAAGGGAATATGGTCGGTGGAAATTCCTCCGCAAGTGCCTGGTTTCCATTATTATGCTCTCGTGGTAGACGGTGTTTCGGTCAACGATCCCGCCTCGGAAACTTTCTACGGCTGCGGCAAGATGATGAGCGGTGTGGATATTCCCGAAGATAATACCGAAGATTTTGAAATTCAGAACGTTGCCCACGGTCAGGTGTCAATTGTAAACTATTATTCAAATGTGGACAACGAGTGGCGTCCGCTGTGGGTGTACACTCCTGCGGGCTACAACAACGATTTGAAAAAACGCTATCCAGTTGTATATATCCAGCACGGTGGCGGCGAAGACCATCGTGGATGGGTTCAGCAGGGTCGTCTCGCCAACATTATGGACAACCTCATTGCCTCGCAACGTGCTGTGCCTATGATTGTGGTATGCGCCAATGGTAATGTAAAAAAACGTGTTCCTGGTTTCCCCGCCTATTCCAAAGAGGCTATGAAGCCGTTCAGAACCGAGATGATAGAAAACATCGTTCCCTTTGTCGACAAGAACTTCCGTACCAAGGCTGACGCTCAGAACCGTGCCATGTGCGGACTTTCGATGGGAGGGGGGCAGTCGTTTTATGTGGGACTTCCTTCGCCCGAGGTGTTTGCCAATATCGGTATTTTTTCCGCAGGTATCTTTGGCGGAATAATGGGTCAGGACAATTTCGACCCAGAGAAGGAGATGCCCGGTATGCTGTCTGACACCAAAAAGTTCAACAGTCAGCACAAGGTGTTCTACATCAGCTGCGGAGAACAGGATCCTCGCATCACCTACACTCAGAAGGCTGTGAAAAAGATGCAGGACGCCGGTGTGAACGTTCAGTTCAACTCTTTTGCCGGCGACCACGAATGGCAACCCTGGCGCAAGTCGGTTAGAGATTTCACTCAGAAACTGTTCAAATAAATATTTCGACTTATCCTGCCTTTTGCCCGAAAAAAAAGGGAAAAACGTATACGCCGTTTCGCAAAAAAAGCGTATATTTAAACGTCATTTTTTTACGCGAAACGATGGGCAAAAAAAAGAAACGAGAGTCGATAGTCTTGAATATGATGAAGGTGCTGATACCAGTTACCATAGTTCTGGTGGCTGGTGTCAACACTTTGCTTTTTCTTATAATCCGCAGCAACAACAAGCAGCTGCTCAATAAGGCTATGGACGAGATTGTCTCTAACAATGTGTCGCAGATTTCTCAGCAGTTTGAGAATATCGTGTCACAATTGGAGATGCTCTCGGAGTTTCGCACCAGCCAGCATATCGGCGACACCGTGAGTTTCAGTATGATACAAATGCTTGTCAACAACAGCAACGGCGTGTTCCGTTACTGCGGTTTCACCAATGCCGACGGTTATACTGTTACCACGCTGTCTGATTCTATGCATTCGTTGAAACCTCCCGAGGGACTTCTCAGCTTTATTGCGAGCCAGCGTTTTTATGTGTCGGACCGTCTGCCTGCTCTCGACGGCAAGGACGACATTATCTATATCCACGTGCCCACCATCAAGGATGACAAGATGATTGGAATCATTTCGGCGGCGGTGGACGCAAAAAAGGTGGAGGATATGGCTTGTGAGCAGAAGGTTATGGGCACAGGTTTCGGTATGGTGGTCAACAGCCGCTCCACATCGGTTCAGATGTGTACCGAGCATCCCGAATGGATCAACAATTTCAAACTTACCGACAGCTCTGATTATAAGGGATTTGATATGATTGCCAACGCAATAGTCTCCGACATTGATTTTGTGGAGCCAATGGATATCGAGACCCCCGACCACGAGCGTTACGCCATTATCTGGAAAAAAATAGGATTTACCGACTGGCACTATGTATATGCCACTCCCGTGTCATCATTGAAGGCTCGCAACAGTCTGCTTATCAAACTCTTCATTCTGTTTGTGCCGGCGTCGTGCATCATATTTATCGTGGTGCTGCTGTGGCTTGTGTCGTCGCACATCAATCGTCCGCTGCATCAGCTGTTGAAGGCTGTGGCTTGTTTCTGGACGGGCAAACTGTACAAGGTGCAGGATTTCAAGGCGCAACGCAACGACGAGCTTGGACAGATATTGAAGTCTACCACCGATATGTCGCTCAAACTTGAAACTGTGACCCAGAGCATTCGCCAGAAGGCGTCGCAGATAGTGTCCGACAGCCGTATGCTCAACGATTCGGCTGAGCACATTTCGCAGTCGGTATCAAGACAGGCCACCGCTGCCGACGAGATTTCGGCGGTGCTGAGCTATATGCTCGATATTATTTCGCGAAACACCTCGTATGCGCTTGAAACTCATCAGATAAGCACCGATGTGGTAGAAAATCTCAACACAGTGTCGCAGGTGTCGCAAAAGTCGCTCGAAAGCACATTGCAGATTTCCGAAAAAATCCGTGTTATCAACGAGATAGCATCCAAAACCGACCTTCTTGCCATCAACGCCGCAGTGGAGGCCGCCAAGGCGGGCGACGAAGGAAAGGGTTTCGCAGTGGTGGCAGGAGAAATCAAAAAACTCGCCGAGCGATGCCGTGCAGCAGCCATCCAAATCGACGATGCCATTGCTGATGATGTCAAGCTGTCGGAAAAAGCCGCCAAACTGTTTGCCAAGCTCGTTCCCGTTATCAATCAGACCAACGAGAAGGTGTCGTTGATAGTGGAGTCTGCCAAGGAGCAGGAGTACAGCTCGCAACAGATTTCAAAATCTATCAAGCAGCTTGCCGAAATTGCGACCAACAATGCCTCTGCCGCCGCCGAGATGGTAAAACAGGCCGAAATGTTCACCAAATACGCCGCCGGACTTGTGGAGGATGTCACATTCTTCAAAACCAGAGACACCGACCGTACCGAGATGCTCAAACGTCAGCTCGAGGAACATGAAAACGAACTTTATCGCGTTAAGATGGTGCTTGAGTCGCAGATGCACGGCAATAATGAAAAAGAGAGTAAGTAGAATATTATAATATAGTTACTATGGCTAAATACAAGCAGAGTTTTCTAAGTAGATTCATAGCCTCGCACGGGCACAGCCTGTGGAGCAAGCTCGTGTTGATTACCGTTCCCATCGTGGCGGCTATCATCATCGGGTCCGACATATTTATCTATAACTATCTATATGACGCTTCGCACCAGACCATCAACAACCTCGGTTTGCAGACGCTTGACATTCAGAGCAAGAATATCTCAAACTATCTCAATGCCTACGTTCACGACCTGAGGCTTTTAAGTAGCCTGTATTCCAAAAATTACGATTCGCAACGTCTTTTGCATTCGGCAACACGCCTTGTGGAAGACAACCCCGATAAGTATCTATACATCCGTCTGGCTACTCCCGACGGTATGCAGTACACCACCAACAGCGGCGTCGACACTATTGGCGACCCTATGCAGCGCGATTATTTTAGAAAACTTTCTATTCCAAACAACAACGAGGTGTTCGCTATGCCAAAGCAGTTTAAGGGCGACAGCGCAGTGTTCAACGTGGCTGTGCCTGTGCGCGACGACAACGGACGCACTCTCGCCGTGCTTACAGCCGTATTCGACAACGACACCATCAACTCGTATATCTCTAATATGAAGATCAACGGTCTGGGAATGGGTGCTATGGTAGACGAGAACACAACCCTGATAGCCTATCCCCGACAGAAATATATCAACGCTTTGGATTTCCGTTCGGCCTCTGATAAGGGATACCGCGGATTGGGCAACTTCCTTACAAGCATTGTTACCGACAAGCGTGTTTCGGGCATTGCCACTTGCTTAAACGACTCGTCGCACCAGGTGGAGATTTATTATCACCGTGTGGACAATACCGACTGGACTCTCGGTATCATTGTGGAGAAGGATTTGCTCTATGTGGCTGACTGGCATATGCTTGTGCTGCTTGTCACCACAGGATTTGTCACTATTTTGCTGTTCTGTATTCTGCTGTGGCAGGTGATTCGTTTTATTGTGGGTCCGATACGCTCGGTAAACACTCTTGCTCAGGATATTGCGCAGGGGCGGCTCTATTCTACCGCCGCCGACCATATAGCCAATGTCGACGAGCTTGGCGACCTTGCCCGAAATGTAAAGAATATGAAGGAACGCCTCCGCAATGCCGTGCAGACTATACGTAAATATTCGTTGGAGACAGCGCAGAGCGGCAAGTCGCTTTCCGACATTGTGGCGCAGCTGTCCGACGATACTCAGAATCAGGCTTCGGCGGTAGATGATATTTCGTCGGCGCTTGAAAACATGGCGTCGCTTATCGAGCGCAACAATGCCAACGCAAAAATGACCTGCGAGTCGTCTGACAGCATTGCCGAAGATGTGCTTACCATTACCAAGGCGTCGGCAAGCACTCTGGCTTGTATCCAAAATGTGATTTCCAAGGCTAAGATTATCAACGAGATAACCTCACGAACCGACCTTCTCGCCATCAACGCAGCTGTGGAGGCTGCAAGAGCGGGCGTTCACGGCAAGGGTTTTGCCGTGGTGGCTTCCGAAATCCGTAAGCTTGCCGAGCACTGCCAGGAGGTGTCGATCCAAATCAACGAGTCAAGTGCGCGAAGCCTCAAAATCACCGAACGTTCGTCAGACCTTGTTGACAAGATTACTCCCCGTATCCGCAAGAATGCAGCTATGGTGTCGGAGATTGCCGCATCGTGCAACGAACAGCTCGACCGCACATTGGCTATCAATCACGCCGTGCAGCAGCTGGTGGACATCACGCAGTCTAACTCTCGTTCGTCGGAGGCTATGCTGCGCAATTCGGATGATATGATCACGCTGTGGCGCAGTCTCAACGAGTCGGTGGAATTTTTCAAGCTTACCGGCACGGAAACTACCGATCCCGTAAAACTACAGAACCTTATCGAGGAGCATACCACCGAAATACTGAAACTTAAATCGCAACTTGTGGAATGTCTTGAAGAACAGGGCGCAGCCTTGGGCAGCATTGCGCCTTTGGCGGCACAGATAGAAAAAGCTGACAAAGCCGAACTTCAGGACAGTGAGACAAAAGCAACCCCCCGTATGCCAAAGGAGCAGCATCATCCCGGATTCAATATCAGACTCGAAGATGAAAATAAGAGTTTGGACGACAGTTATGAGAATTTTGAATAGCCGCTGACCGCATTTTAATCTTTCTGTTCTTCATCCTCAGCCTTGTCTGCCATTCTGTTCTGCTTGTTTTCGTCAAACACGTAGCGGATGATGTCGGTTTCGTTGATGAGGATGTTGAAATACTCAAAACGGCTGATTAGCAGCACTGTGCTGTCTTTCTTGGCGGTGAGCACGTTGGCGCCTTGGTCAAGGTTGAGACCCTTGATGATAATATCGTTCTTGAAGAAATAAGTATCGTCGCCGAATGTCTCGCTTACGCAGAGCGTACCTTTAAGCACAATTATGATATCTTCCGCCGCGCCGGGCACAGTGGGCATAATCTCGTCGCCTTTGGCCATCTGTTTGATGCGGATATGCTCCGCCATCTTTACAAGCAGGTTCTCAGGCACGTTGAAATACATCGGGTGCTTTTTGAGCATCTTCACCTTGTCGATAAGTATCGGCTGGTCGTTGGTGAGGTCGGAGAGCAGCTGCTGCTTTTTGGGCGACATGTTGGTGAGGTAGTCGGAGCATTTTATCGGGTTCTCCTCGTAGATAATCTTGGCGGCAGCCGAGTAAACCATCTCGTCGGTATGGTAGAGACAGAGGAAAATCTCGTCGGGCATTTCGCTCTTGCGTATCTTGGTGAGAAGTTCGTCGAGGTTGGCGCGTACCCAGAGGCTCAGATCCTTGTAGTCCATTACGCCCGAGCTTGAGCTTGCAGTAGATTTCGACTTGTGCAGACGGCCGAGAAGTTCCACGGCTTTCGACACTGTCCAGTTGTCTATCTTGCTGAAGTCGCGTTTGATAATCTCTTTGAGACGGTCGCTGAAAGAGTATTTGTTTTGCGGGAAGAAGTAGCTCAGTTTCTTGATTTTCTGTATAGCCGACAAGTCGTCGAACAGCGGCGAAACAATCTGCTTCACATCCTGCGAGAAAAAGTTGTCGATAATTTCAAGGGCGAAAATTGTGTTTTTGCCAATGATGTTCTTCTGAATCAGGGCGATAATACGCGGCTCGTAGATAAAACTGAGCAGCAGGAACAGCTGGTCGAGGTTGTTCTGCTTTTCGATGTCGAGTGCTTGGAACAGTTTGAGAGTGTTTTTCTCGTCCTCGATGTCTTCGAGTGCCGACATTATCCATACAATGTTCTCAACCGTTTCGCTCACCTTCTGCTTGATGGTGTCGATGTCTTCGGGTTCAGCCTGGTATTTGCAGAAATACATAGCGTAGATTACAGCCTGCTGCACCTCGCGGTTGGGATAGTTGATATTTTTGATAAGGTATGCACGTGCAGGAGCAGAGCCGAACTTGCCGTAGAGCTCGATAATGCGCAGCAGGATAACCGGTTGCATACATTTTTCGAAATACTCGTTGAGGGCGGGCAGCACACGGTCGCCGATGTCTAACAGTACGGTGCCGGCGGTGTTGTAATACTCTACCGATTCGAGCAGCGAAATCAGCTTGCTTATCATCTTCTGTGTGCGGAGCTTGCCTGCGAGTGTGATGGCTGCCGACTTCACGTTTTTGTCGGTGCTGTCCAAAAGACCGAGGATGATTGTCTCGTCGAGCAGGCTGTCGTCTTGGAGCATGTATTTCTCCAGCTTGATCTTGTCTGAAACGAATTCCGACGATGCAAGCTTGCTGAGCTCGTCGGGCTGCGGAGTATTGATTTCCGAAAAGTCGAGATAGTTTTTTGCCCGTTCGGCAAGGAGTCTTATTTCGGGACTCTCTGACGACTCGTAAATTTTCTGGCATGGCGAAGCGATACGGCGGCGCCATGTGGGGTCGATATTGCGCAATACAGCCTTGTTTACCACCTCGTCGTCGCTTTCGAGAAGTGTGCCTGCGTAAGCCTCGAGCGAGCGCGGGTTGGTTTCCGAAAGAATTGTAACAGCCAGGTTGGTGAACTTCTGACTTGATTTCTTGATATATTTTCTAATAACCTCCGCACCGTACTGGTATTTCGACGTGTCGCGGCGTTTCTCTTTGCTGATGTCGGCAAGTATCTGACGGATATTGTCTTTGTAGCTGAAATAGAGGTTTCGTGACGAAATCACCCAAGCCACCAGCACAGGCACAAAGAACAGCATAAACCATTTGAAGTCGTATTCGCCGCCGATGGTGATTATCTTGTTGACACCGAGTATGAACAATCCCGCAATGGCTGTGGAGAACTGCTGCACCACGCCCACCTTGGTCTGTACGGCAAATTTTTCGTTGTCGGGCAGAGGCTGGTAGAGAATGTTGAACGCCGGGTCGTCGAGACCGCGTCGGAGAATACGTTCCTGTGATTTATTGATTGTGATAAGTATCAGAAACATAAGACATTCTACGCCAGGGTAGAAGCCTATCACCGCCGCCATAGTCACTATCACCACCATGGCAATCGGCAGAATCATAAGTCCCAGCTTGACACCGTAGCGGCTGAGCAGACGGCTTGAGAAGTAGGATATTACAAACTCGCCAATCTTCAATCCTGCGTACACGAGGGCGAGGTATTGCGAAATGTTCTCAGGCGCGATGTGTATCTTAACGGTGGACAGGAACGAGAAGTCGGTTACATATATAATGGTCATCGAAAGGGTGGCACATATAAATATGTATTTGAAATAGTCTTTTTTGATAAGCTGTAAAAATCCGGTGCCGTCGTTCTTCTCCTTTTTGATAAGCTCGAATTTCTTTCCCTTCTCGTCGGCAAGTTTTTCGGGATACTTGTTGTAGAGCATTATCAGGAATACGATACCGAGAATGAATCCCAACGTGCTCACATACAGCAAGTCGTAGGGGTGGGAGATAACCTTGTTGAGCAGCGGAATGGCCAGGTAACCGATGATAGCCGCCAGCACGCCGCCCATACTGAACAGCGCGAAAATTCTCTTAACCTGAACCAAGTTTAAGAATTTGAGCGACAACGCACCGCATTCGATACCGATCATCGACAGAAACGGCCACGCCCAGATAAACACGAACACGCTCAGCCACTTGTCGGGAACTGTGTGAAGAAATATTCTGCAGCATAGCGTGAGTATTGTCATAGTAAGCAGCGTGCCCATAAACAGGGTGCGGCTGCCAATGCGTTTCTGAAACCAGGAGTATATCGAAGTGAAAATATAACCGCCGATGCCCGCCGCAATGTATGCGTAGGGAAGTTGTTCGCTGCCGAAGAACTTGATAAACTCAGAGTTGGCCGGCGTGAAATAGAACGCGCCTGCAAGTCCGAGAAAGAACGAATGCAGAAACAGCATCAGGAATATGTTGATTTCCTGAGGTTTGAGTTCGAAATTCTTTATTAAAAAGTGGCTAAGTTTCTTCATTTAAATTAGCGTACTGTTGTTTTTGTTCGGGTTTTATTTGTATCAAAATACAATATGTATACCGATTTTTTAGACATAAATTGTGCCGTAAACCGTCATTGTATAGTTTGCGTTCCAAAATTACAAAAGTTTATTGCAATATGGTGCATTTTCTATTGTTAAATTTCTGTTTTTTTTCGTGTTTTTTTTGTTTTTTGTTGTTACGGTTGTTTATTTTTGTCTCACAAAACAAAATGAACCATGAAAATTATCTGCATAGCCGCCAATTACCGCAGCCACAACGAGGAGATGAATTTTGAACGTCCCGCCCAGCCGGTGTTCTTTATCAAGCCCGAGACTGCCCTTCTGCGCAACAATTCTGACTTTTATTATCCCGAATTCTCAAAACAGATAGAGTACGAGACCGAGATAGTGGTTAAAATCTGCAAGATGGGCAAGTGCGTTAGTCCCAAGTTTGCCCACAGATATTACGAGGAGATAGGCATCGGACTCGACATCACCGCCCGCGACATTCAAAACGAAGCCCGTGCCAAGGGTCTGCCGTGGTTTCTGAGCAAGGGTTTCGACAGTTCCGCGCCCATTTCCCCGGTGTTTGTTTCCAAGGAGCGGTTCCAGTCGGTGCAGGATATAGATTTTTCGCTTAAGATCAACGGCAACGTGGTGCAGAGCGGCAACACTCGCGACATGCTTTTCTCAATCGACGAGATAGTGTCGTATGTGTCGCAGTTTGTTACCTACAAGACCGGCGATCTGATATTCACCGGCACACCCAAAGGCGTGGGTCAGTTGAAGATAGGCGACTTTTGCGAGGCGTTTATTGGCCAGGAGAAACTGCTGGAGATGCGGGTGAAGTAGTGGTGGTGGTGTCGGTAGGAGTTACCATCTCTTTGAAATCCTGCGGCATATACTTGTAGAAAAAATATCCGCCAACTGCAAATATCGCTACGTATATCAGCAATTTGACAATAAGGCTCATTCTTTTTTTCTTCTGTTTCATGGCTGATAGGTTTTAGTGGTTGAAGATATTGGTGTAGTCGCGTGGCGCTCCGGCAGGAATTTTCTCGCCCTTGTTGCGTATAGCGGCGTCGATTTCTGATGCCGACATGTGCACAACGTCGCCCTGGGGCAGCTGCGTGGTGTTTTCAAGAAACGAGAGACCTTCGCGCTCCATTTTTTCGAGTTTGGCAATAAGTTCGTTGCCCTGCTGCTCGAACGCGGCGTTCTGGAGGTTTACGTTGTCGATAAAGTCGCCAGAGAGTTCGATGAATGTGTCCATCTCGCCAATCTTTGCGTAGATGTCGTCGGCGAGAGCCTCGTTGGCCATGTCGAACATCATCTTGCGGTCGGTGTCGCCGTTGATTATGTTCATGGCGTGCTTCATAGCCGAGTATCCGCTCATGATGGCAGCCGACTCCTGTTTGCGCAGGCGCACCTCGTTTTCAGTGTCCTGAATCATATAGGTGGTGCTGGTGTATATCTTGGTAAGCACGTTGTAGAGCACGTTCATCTTGCCTATCATGGCGTCGTATTTAGAGTTGAGCTCTTTCAAACGTCCGTACTGGCGGGTGTTGATGGCCACAAGTTCGTCGCGGTTTTGCACCTTCGCCTGGCGTGCTATCCTTATTTTCTGGTCCATCTCGTTCTGGTTCTGTGACACTATGCTTCTGAGTTTCGACAGCTGTCCGCGGAGTTTTTGGATGTTGGTGTTCATCTCGTCGCGGTTTTTCTTAAGGTAGTCGATATACGATTCCAAAATCTTGATGGGGTCGAGCTGCACAAATATTCCCGTGATCTTGCGCATTATGGCTCTGAATGCGTAAGCCACAAGTTTTCTTGCACGCGAGTCGGTAAATATCAGAGTGATAGTGCCTAAGATGGCAAACAAACCCATTGTGGAAAAAGGAGTTTCGAACATTGAGCGGAGCAGTTCCAAGGCGGGATTGTGAAATAATCCGAGCGCAGCCGAGCCTGTTATTAGCACCGCGGCGCCGAGTTTGCCCTCGGGACGACTCCAAAAAGATTTGCGTTTGTATGTTTCTACTTCGTTGCTCATTTTTTTATTGTTTTTTTGGTGTACAAATTTACAAAAAAAAATGCTCTTTTTTTATCGTGGTTTCAAAAATATCGGTATATTTATAAAAAATTTGAACAAGCATTGTTTTACCAAATAGTTGATTTAAATTGCCGATATGAAAAGATTTGATGAAAAATTCCGCACCAAACTTTACGAGGGTGTGGCAGAAATAGAAAACAACTCGCAGACCGAGTGTGTGGTTATTATCAAGAAGGCTTCGGGAACATACACGCCGTATGCCTTTGCGGCTGCCGCGATACTGAGCTTTGTGGTGTTCTCGTTTTTTATGTTTGCGCCGTTTGAGTACGACACTTATTTTATGTACGGTTTCACGGTTCTTGTGTTTGGAGCGGCGCTCGCCTGCTTCTCATTCCTTCCGGCTCTGCAGCGTATCATCGTTCCCAAAAAAATCAGACGGAAGAATGTGGAAATATACGGTCGTGCCATTTTTCAGAAGGGTATGATTTACAACACTATGGAGCATACCGGATTTCTGGTTTACTGCTCCGTTACCGAAAAAGAGTCGGTGTTTGTTCCCGACCACGGACTTGAACTTCTGATCGACGATGTGGATATGGCCAAACTCAAAGATCTGTTTGAGAATGTGTTCGACTCTGCCGACGTGCCCGCGCAGATACTCAAGGCTATGCATGAGTCGGTTCCGATTTTTGCCAAATATTTCCCCCACAGAGAAGACGACATCAACGAGCTTCCCGATGATTTGGACGTAGATTTGTAACATATATAATATATAAGGTGTAGGTATGAAAGACAAGTTTTACAAATATAAGTTTATATGGCTGACACTCATAGTGTTGGCAGTTTTTGCATTGATAAGCGTATTTATGCCCGAAGCGGCCTTTGCACGTCCCGGCGGTGGACACGGATACCATGGCGGCGGAGGCGGTCACCATAGCGGCGGTCACGGAGGCAGCAGCAGTGGCAGCGACGGTCTTGCGTCTTTGATCGTGTACTGCTTGTTCAATTATCCTGTGCCTACGCTTATTGTCCTGGGCATACTTGCGTTGATATATATGATTTCAAACAAGACGAGCGGCAATTCGGGTGTGTCGTCTACGCCTACACGTCAGAATATTATAGCCAACTCGTCGCATCGTGAGATGAAGCTGGCGGGATTGAGAAAGGACGACCCGAATTTCTCCACACCTATATTCCTTGATTACGCCTCGCTGCTATTTACCAAGATGCACCTTTATATCGGCGGCGAAAAACTCAAAGAGGTTCAGCCGTTTTTTAACACCACTTTAGAAAAATGGAACAACTATGATATTTCGGAGGTGGTGATAGGCTCTGCTGACATTGTTTCGGTATCAAACGGACGGTTGGATGATACCAATCAGACTGTTACTAAGATAGTTGTAGAGTTTCACGCCAACTATACCGCCAAAGCCAAGGCCAACGGCGCGGTATTCCGCTGCAACACTGTGGAAAACTGGCAGTTTGTGCGCAAGGTAGGGGTGGTTTCGGCTATACCCGAGGGAATGGGCGTGCTCAGATGTCCGTGCTGCGGCGCAAGTGCCGAATTTACCGATTCGGGCGAATGTAAGCACTGCGGCAATCTGATTAGCAACACCGACAACGTTTGGATTGTAAACGCTGTAACCGTGGTGTCGACCGAACGTGTAAAGACTTCGGATGTAATCACTTACTCTGTAGAAGTAGGAACAGGCAACGCCACTATCTACGACAGCCATCTGCAAGAGCGTGAGGCCGAGTTTATACAGACACACAACAATATGGGCTACAGAGATTTTGAGCAGAATATCGCAGTTCCCTATTTCTTGGATATCTACAAGCTGTATTCTTCGCTTGAATGGAACAAGGCACGCCACCTGCTCAGCGACCGTCTGTGGCAGAGTATGAACTACTGGATACAGTTCTGCCGCGACTATGGTTGCCGCAATGTGCTCGACAATGTTACTATTCAGAAGGTCAATGTGGTTAAGTACGAGAGCGACCGCTTTTACGACACCGTAACAGTAAGAATTTTTGCATACTGCTTCGACTATTACGCCGACAGCACTGGCAAGGTGATAGCCGGCAACAGCAGCAAGGAGCGTGTGTTTAGCGAGTACTGGACATTCGTCAGCCGCAAGGGCGTAAGCCTAGAACATAAGTCTACATCGTGCTGTCCCAACTGCGGCGCACCTGCCGACAATATGGGTCAGTCGGGAGTTTGCGGATACTGCGGATCCAAGATTACCGACGCCAACTTCTCTTGGGTGCTCTTCTCGATAACACAAGACGAGGAGTACGCCGGATAGGAAGAAGGCCGGGTGGAATTAGTTAATTGAAATTGTTAAATTGGAATTGGTTAATTGAGATTAATAAATTGAAACTAACTAATTCCAATTTATTCTATATTCCAATCAATTACAATTAATTCTATATTCCAATCAATTACAAATAATTGAAAAACAGATTGTTTGGCTTAACTTATACAATCTCAATACCTAGAACGGTGATGTCGTCGCGCTGGTCGCAGTCGCCTTTGAAAGTGTTGAGGTCGTTGAGAATGTAGTTCTTCTGCTGGTCGATGTCCATCGTTACAGAATCCTTGATGGCGTCCAAAAGACGTTTGATTGTGTAACGTTTGCGCTCGTAGTTGTTCTGGTCGCCGATACCGTCGGAAGTCATATATATACGGTCGCCCTTGAACAGCTCCTCCGACTTGTCGGTGAATGTTACCGACGACTCCCTGTTGCGGAACTTGCCGCCGATACCCTTGCGCGATGTTTTCATAGTGATGATTTCGCCGGTCTGCGAGTTGTAGCGGTGCACGGGGAATTTGGCGCCCTCGTAGGTCAGGCGGGTCTTTCCGTCAGAAAACTTTTCTATCTTGCAGAATATTGCCTCCATACCGTCGTCGTTGTCGGTCTCCTCCTGACGGAGCATCTTGCGCACGTTGCGGTTGAGCTCGTCTAAGATTTCGGCGGGTGAATGTATGAACTGCTGTTTGATAATCTGGTCTAAGAGGTTGATGCCGATAAGGCTCATAAACGCGCCGGGAACACCGTGACCTGTGCAGTCGATAACGCTGATGAATGTTACCTCGCGCTCGTCGTACTTGATGGTGTGGAAATAGTAGAAGTCGCCGCTCACGATATCTTTGGGCATGTAAATCACAAATGTTTTAAACACTTTGTCCATGTCGGAGGTGGTGGGCAACATGGCAGACTGTATAGTTTGAGCGTAACGAATACTACCGAGAGTGTTTTCCTTGCTGCGGCGTAGAGCCTCGTTGATCTGGCTGAGGTAGACCGACTGGCTTTCAAGCTCCTCTTTCTGGGCGAGAATCTCGGCGGTCTGTTCGCAGAGTATCGTGTTCTGCTTTTTGTTGTTGGCGTACAGCCTCATAATTATAATACTGAGAATCAATGCGCCAGCCAGCATTATTACTATAAGGAGTATGATATTGTGCTGTGTGGAAATTCGCGATGTCATAATCTTGACATTGGCGTCTTGTTTTAGCAGCTTTTCGTCAAGCTCTTTTGAACTGTTGAGCTGCTTGTAAAGTCCATAGGCGTTTGTAGAGTCGATAGGAATAGTAGTAAGCCTGATTTCACGAGGCACAGATTCACCGTTGAGAATCTTGATGGCAGTTTCAATAGCTTCGTCGCTACCGTTGGGGTAGAGGA
>JAGCNK010000173.1 GCA_017645985.1 Bacteroidales bacterium
CTTTATTGCCAACATCAACCCCCCGGGAGGCGGCAAAGAGGCCACTGGTTTGGTTTCGCGCTTCACCACCGACAACACTTGGCAGGCGGGTTTCAAACCTTACTTGCTCCGTTTGTTTAGCCAAGCCGATTTGGTAAAAATAATTTCAAACGGCTATCTCTCTGATATTACGCATTATACATATTCTGTTAACCGCGACGAGGTGCAGAAAGAGATTCAAAACCTTGCCGCCATCAAACAGAATTCGCCTTGCCCGGGCTTTACCGAAGACGAGGTTTACGATGTTAAAGAGTATTGCAACAACAACTTCCGCGACCACTTTATCATCAAAGACCTCAATAACATCAACTTCTGGGACGACATCGCATCTATCGTACCTTACATCGATTCGGCACAGCGCTACAAGGTGTTTGAGATAATTTGGGGCAAGCAGCCGTTCTTTACCGAATTGTTTAAGAAACTCAGCGACGGTTTGCGTCAGTTGAACTTCCTCACATCAATCCGCACCGAACTTGCCGCACTTACTCCGCAGCAAGACACCATCTTAGACGTTGAACGACTCCGCGAACTCTACAAAGACACCAAGAAACCTCCCGTTAACTGTTACGACGGAGGTACGCTCCTTGCCACTCTCGACCGCAGTATCCTCTCGGCACTTACCGCCGAAGTGGTGCTGCCCCTTGCCGACAACACCGCATCCAACCCCAAACGCACATTCTTAAAAGAAGCCGACGTGTTGGACTTCCCGGGTGCGCGTTCGCGTCAGCAGATTCCCGAAGTAACGTTTGAAGAAAAAGACAACAACGACAAACTGCTTGTGTTCCTGCGTGGTAAGATTGCATTCCTCTTCAACCGCTACAACTTCAACTACGAAATAAGCACCTTATTATTCTGTATGGACGACAAACAGCCCGAGGTTGCCGACCTTCCAAAATTCCTTTACGAATGGATTCGCAACACTCACGGCGGAAGTCCCGAAAAACGTGCCGAGCGTGAACGTAAACTCGCATTGCTTGTGCAACAGAATGATATTGAGAAACTTATTCCGCTGTTGGTTGTATTCACCAAGTTTAACATCGAACTTGCGGGCAACCCTGCCACAGAGCGTCCCGGCGAACTTGGTCCTCACAATGCTAAATGGACAGCCCGTATCGGTGCCAACTTTGCCGACCAGATGGGCATTTCCGTAGGCGACCTCTGGATTCAGAATTGGGACAACAACGGACCTTTCAAAAACGTATTCCCCTTGCGCGACCCCAAATGGAGTAAATCATTCTTTGAGGGTATCGACACCGACGGCAAAGAGAACACTCTCCGTCCCGAATACGTGCAGAAGTTTGTGGATATGAAAAACTCGTGGGTAAATCACAAGGACGTTATCGCCCACGTGCACAATCCTCTTGAATGTTGGGAAGAATTTACCCAGCCCAACAAGAGCGGTATCGACTACATTATCAAGTATATGACTCCCACTTGTAACCCCATTATCAAGCGCGAGCAAATCAAAGCCGGTATCGATGACCTCAAAACCGACCTCTACGACGAACTGTCGGCATTCTACCAAGGCGGCAACATTGACGAAAAGTTGAAAAAGGCAAAACTTTCTGCCACTCAGGCGTTTATGGCGTTGATGAAAATGCAGAAAGATAAAAACACCTTCGGTAACTTCCTCGACCGCCTCACCATCACCGACGACCTTTCGTGGAAAATCTACTTCGACCTTATGATGAACAAGCAGATAGAAGCCGATGCTCCCGTAGCACCCGTTGCCAAACCTGCCACCAAGACCCTCGACATTGATATGCTCGAAATGCTTGGACAATTCATCACCATCGAGCCGGGCGAAGGCGCACAGAGCATTCTCACTAAGTTGAAGGAGTACTTCGGCATCGACGACAACAACGAGTTGAAAAAGATTCTCGACGAAACCGGCATCAACATCGAAACCCTTATCGAAGAGAAGAAAGACAAAGAAGAAGGCGAAATCAAAGACCGCGCCTACATCTTTGCCGAAAACCTCATAAGCCGTTGGCTCGAATACATCGAAGAAATCAAGGGCGACAACGTGCTAATGCAACTTGGTATGAACAAAAAAACCGCCGACCTGATAATCAACGAGTTGAACAAAAACAAAAACCGTGTCAACCTCAAAAAGATTATCGCCGACGCAGTTCGCGAGCACGTTATCAACTTCCAGTTGACCTCTAATGTTGACATTGTGGCACGTATTTCTGCCGTGATAATCAACAAGTTTGTCAACTCACTCGGTTGGGATTATGTGCCGCAAGCCGAGCGTCCGAAAGTCAAACCCACCGACACGCTTCCTGTATTCACACATCCACCGGTAAAATCTCCCGCCAAAAAGAACTTGAAACTCGAAATAGAGTTCCCTGGCGAAAAATTCTTCTCAGAATGGGCTACCGGCTTAAAGAGCAGTTTTGAAGCCAACGTCTACTTTGAAGAAAACGTCAAAGACGCCGCCAAAGCCGAAGCCGACGCCAAACTCGGTGTAATACTCGAACGTTTGAAGAGTTAGTAAGACTTCATTTTCTCTTATAAAAAACACCGCCCGAATTTTCGGGCGGTGTTTTTTTTGTTGCTATATATATAAAGGTGTGGTTATTTTTTTTTTTAATCTATACTATACTTAAAAATTCAAAAAAAAATCAAAAAAAAACAATCAGAGTGCAACAAATTATCCTTAATTTTGGTCTAATTTTTAGGGTGTACTATATACTAAACCCACCCGAAAATGAGTTTATAACTAATAGGCGGAAGAATTGTGAACTGTAACCGCCTGATAATTAAAGAGAATAATATGCTGAGTATCAGGCAATAACAACCCTTGGTACAGGCTTAAAGATATTGAACTATGAACAAAACTGTCATTAAAAAACATACGGCTATGTCAACTGTATTATTCAAGAAATTCACCGCCTTTGTGGTAGGGGTGATTTCTATTTTGGTATTAGGCGCAGGAAATGTGAGTGCGCAGACCATAAATCGTGATATGGAAAAGTGGGTTATCTCATTTTCTCCAAATTCAATCGAGTGGAGCAACAAGGACATCAACATTGGTTCAATGGGTGCTGGCTGGTTGCGTATAAATGATGGTTCTGGTCATACTTTGACCGAGGGCACTCATTTTACCATTTCTTTTGAGAATAACAAAGAACCTGGAAATGTGACAGTTAAAATTTTACCTGTTGCCGGTAATAATTTCTATCCCGCCGGAGGCTTGACTTTTACAGGTATTAATGGCAATGGCACAGGCAACTCTCGAACTGGATTTGAGATTACCAAGCGCAATATCAATAGCGATGTAACTCTTACGATACCTACCGAGGTAAATTATACTGGAGGCGCTATCTCAATACCGGTAGAGCTAGTTTACGCTAAGAACAAATCCAACTTCTACAATCTTGTGCAAGGTACCGATTTTACAGTGACATACACAAACAACACCAACGTAGGAACTGCCACAGTAAAAATCACACCTAAAGGTGCACATTTTAATGGCAGCTCTATAACCAAGACAGTTAAAATTCTTCCAATAGACATTAATAGCAACGTTGTTTCAAAAACACCGTCCTCTACCTCATTTACTTTCACAGGATGCAGTATCGAACCTGAAATTTCGATGGTATACAACGGCAAAACCCTTGTTAAAGGTACTGATTATACCATTACATATTCTGATAATGTCAATGCAGGAACAGCTAAGGCAACTATTACTGGTAAAGGAAATTTCAAAGGTACTACCACATTCACCTATACTATTGCTAAGCGACCAATTTCAGCAGCTGATCTCGTGGCGGCATCTAAAGAGTTTACAGGCTCGTCGCTGACTACTACGGTGTCAGGCACTCTTGCTACCAATAACTGCAATTACATTTTGCAACCGAACACTGATTTTTCGGTAACATACCCTAATGAACATACTTCGGTTGGCACTAAGACCTTGACAATTAAAGGTAACGGCAATTTCACTGGCAATACCACAGTTCCTTTTGAAATCACTCCTGTTTGTTTGTCAAGCGCAGTTGTTACATTCAACTCATCTGCCGACTATTACACATACGACGGTACTGCAAAGCAACCTTCGATGACAGTGAAACTGGGCAATAAGACCCTTGTCAAAGGTACTGATTATTCGGTATCGTATACTAACAACGTAAACGCCGGAACTGCTTCGGTTACCATCACCGGTATAAACAATTACGCTAATTCCTCTTGTACTAAGACAGCCACCTTTACTATTAACAAACGTAAGATTACCATAGTGCCGGTAGCTGGATCAAAGATTTACAACGATCCTGACCCCACTCTTACTTATTCGATTACATCCGGATCTCTTGCCAACGGTAGCGACCTCGGCACAATCTCCGTTACTCGCGCGGCTGGTAATGATGTAGGTTCGTATCTCGAAACTTTGAATTATACAGCAAACAACAATTACGAAGTTACCACTGCCAACAATGTGTATTTCACCATCACTGGCAAGTGTATCAATGGCGCTACAATTTCGGCAATAGCCGACCAGACTTACACTGGTAATGCCATAAAGCCTGTTCCCACAGTTACCTTGGACGGTCACACATTGACCAACTCTGAGATTCAGATTACTTACGAAAACAACACCAACGTTGGTACTGCAACATTAAAGGTTACTGGTATAGGCAACTATGCTAATGCCGGCTGTATCGCTACTACCACATTCCGTATCGTATCTACCGAGCCTACCATCACATTGGTACAAGCCAACGACCAATGCGACAAAACAGGTAAAGTGTCGGCATCGTTCTCTGGCGTGGGACAGTATAAATACTCATGGGAAATTACTGGTGCTACCGTTACATCGCCGAACAATTATACTACTTGGGTAGAGGAAAATTTCCAGACAGGCAACGTACATGAGAAAACATTGTCTTTCAAAGATATGAGTCCTACTGGTGCTGATATTAAATTTAAAGTACAATATTACAATGGCTCTACTACCAAAGAGGTTTCGCAGACTATCCACGTTGAGAATTATCATATTGATGATTTGGCTGACATAGAGCGGACTGCTTGTAAAGATCACGAATTTCGGTTATTTGCTTATATTCCACAACCGAGCAGCACATTTACTGGTTCTTGGACAACTTCAGGAGAGGGCAATGTTGACGATCCAACAGACCCTGGCACAATGCTCCGTGGTCTTAAACCCGGCTATACCACCACTGCCACTTGGACAATTACCCGTCTGGATGATGCCGGTAATGCAAAATGTACTGCTACTCAGAAATTTAAAATTACCGACAATACCATTACCATCAGCGGAAGTGCTGAGCAGTTGCTTTGCGGCCAAACAACTGCTAATATATCTACAAATGTAACACCAACTTCCGGTCTTACAGCCACTTGGACATCCGACGGTACTGCTACCATTGCTGCTGACGGCACTCCAGGATCTTCTGTTAAAGCCAAAGTTTCCAATTTGGCTTATGGTATGAACAAATTTACATTGAAACTTACTGCCACCGGCTGTACAGATGTAATTTCAAAAGACTTTATTATATACAACTCTTACGCTACTGCACAAGTCAATAAGGATTACGTCTGCACCGACGGCGAAGCCGTAACTCTTACAGGCAACGATCTCACGGGGTTACCGAATGCTACAGGACATTGGGTTGCCAACGGTAGTGCTTCAATTGTTGACCCCAATGCTAATATCACACAGGCATATATCTCTGGTACTGGTGATGTTTCGTTTACATGGTATGTTGATTCTTATATCATCGACCAAAACGGAAACAGACAAGAATGTCATCAGAATGCTACCACAACCACAGTGGTTAATAGAAAAATTTCAAAACCTGTAGTGGCAGATGCATGTGTAAGTGATGATGTTACTTCTACAGCTATTTCGGCTACAACATCCACACTTCCTTCGGGTGCTACTGGCAAATGGGAGATTCTTGGTGATCCTGCAGGAGTATCTATTTCGCCTATCGACAATCCTACCGCTACAATTTCTGGATTGCCATACGGATCCACATCTGTAAAATGGGTTGTTAGTGCCGAAGGATGTTCCACTATAGAATCCGACCCTGTTACCATCGTACGTCTCAGAAGCAGTTTCACCGCATCGCCCCACGGTGTTTGTGACGAAAATTCTGAGATAACATTGCAGGCTCAAGATCCCGCACCCGGTCAAGGACTTTGGCAGTTTACTGTTGGCAACGGTGAATTTGTTGGTGGCGACAACACCAACTATAATACAGCAGTAAAGAAACTTCAAAAATCTTCAACCGGCAAGAACACTATCCGTTGGACAGTTACTTACACCACTCAGAAAGGCGAAGTTTGTACCGCGCATCACGACGAGACAGTTTATATGCTCGAGGTAGAACCCAACGCCGGCAACAACAAGTCGGTTTGTGAAGACCACACCACACTCAACGCTGGTGATCTTCCTTCCACCACTCCAGAGACAAAGGGATACTGGAGCATTCCGACCAACGGCGCATCTATTGCCCAACTGAGCAATGCCACTTCAGAGGTTACCAACCTCCAGCCCGGTCCCAACACATTTAGATGGAATGTCACACGTCAAAGCGAAGACGGAACAGCCACATGTTTCAAATATGCCGAGGTAACAATCACCTACAACGCTGTTACCAAAGCTGAAGTGGCCGACGACATTTACACCTGTACCGACGCAGCCGATCTTACTGCTATTCACGCAGTTGACGGTGATGGTAAATGGGATAAGGTTGACGGTACAGCAATGTTTGTCAACGGTATTCAAAACAAAACACAGGTTAGCGTTTACAATCTTACCGAGGGTCTCAACACATTCAGATGGACAGTTGAGAACGGAACATGCCACGACGAGGCATTCCAGAAGGTATATTACGTTCCTGTAAAGGCTAGCGCAGGAGCTGATCAATATGTCTGCGAGAATCACGCAGATCTGCTCGCCACCGACAACAGTACGAAATATGCAAACGTGCCGGGGATACAGTGGGATCAGTGGTGGACATATTCGGCCAACGGACTTATCCTGAATGCTCCGTCATCGGCTACTACTTCGGTTGAGAACCTCACCCGTGGTGCTAACACCTTCACTTGGAATGTGAAACTTACACTTCCCACCGGCGAGGTGTGCGACGATCGCGACGATGTGGTTATCACCAACAATTCAGCAAGTGATATTAATGCCGGCGAGGACATTATCACTTGTGGTGAAGATGATCCCACAAGCACAGCAAGCAATCACAAATATGTAGGTGTGGCTAAACTCAACGCCCGCCCGCTCAACGATTACGAAAAAGGTGAGTGGACCTGCTTGACCTCTACAAGCGTTACTATCGAGGATCCTACCAACCCTGTAACACAAGTAACAGGTTTGCAACACTATGCACAGCAGACACAACCCGACTACTGGGCCAACTACAATATGGCAAACGTGTTTGTTTGGTCGGTAACTTACGAAGATCCTGAGCATCCCGGAGTTAAATGTACCAACTCAGACACCGTTCAGGTAGTATGGCTTGCACCGTTCAACGCCAACGCTGGCAAGGACATCGTATCTTGTGCCGACGACATCAACCTCAACGCTCTCGACCAAGGTGCTGGCGCAATGCGCAACTGGTGGGTTCAAGAGCCTCATTCAACCACCGCTACCAAATTCTCCAACCCGTTCTGGGGTGGTTCTGAAAAGTTGGTTTCCACACCAAGTTCTTACGCCGTTTCTAAAACAAGAGCAGTAGACGGTTATGACGCAACATCTGCCGAGACATACACCTACGAGGGTACAGTAGTGGTACAGGGAACAAAATATTACGTACGCTATGTACGTACAGAATACAAAGATTCGCAGGGAAGAATCACCAATGTGGACGAAACCAGATCTCATAAATTAAATGAATCCGATAACTATACCGACGGTTGGCCTTCAACTTACAACAGCCCCGACCGTCAGTACAACGCCCACCTCTCTGGCTTGCAGACAACAGGCGACGTTACCACAGGTAGTTCAGGTACAACATTCCGTTGGTACAAAAACAACGAACTTATCTGGAACCGTTCTACTGGTCCCGAGTTGGTATCTTGTACTGTTTGGGACGAAGTAACCATCCGCAACCTTGGCTTACAGGTGGATATGTTCGCCGGACCTGAGCAAGCCATCTGTGCCGACACCGCAGTATTGGCTGCCACCTACACCGAGCCTATGGACAACCCCGGTTCTTATACTATCATCGACAAGCAGCGTTGGTGGTCGATAGTTCACGGTAGTGGTGTTTTCACTCTCCAAAATGGTCCTTATATCAACAACGGCTCTACAGTGCAAAACGCTATTGTTCGCGGAACAGCATACGACACCAACATTTATAGATGGAATGCCCGTTACACAGTAGAGTTTACCAACACCGACTCTCAGACTGGTCAGGTTTCAACCGAAACTGTAACCTGTGAATCTTCAGACGACGTTTATATCACCAACACACTTCCCTCTTCGGCAAAACTTGGTGCCGACCGTGAAGTTTGTACCAACGAGACAACACTTTCTGCCAACATTCCTACCCGTGGCTACGGAGTATGGGAGCTGCAAGGCGGCGAAGGTCAGTCTACTCAGATCTCTTGCGACGATGCTATGTGCGACGTTTATGTCACCAACCTTTCGCGTGGTGCCAACACAATGTACTGGCGTGTTCACAATGGATACACCTCACCCAAGAACCCCAATGTTAAGGTTGATCCTAAAGATTGTTATTTACAAGACACTATTATAATATTCAACCATAGCATTAAGGCTAATGCTGGTCTCGACCAATATGTCTGCGCCGACTATGCCAACTTGAAGGCTGCCGACGAAGACTTTAACTCGTTTACCAACGATGTTGTTAACGGCGTTCCTACTGGTATGCCTTATATGCGTTGGAGCACCAACAACAGCAACATCTATTTCCAAGAAATTTCTAACGGTACACTCACCAACTACTCTGGCAACAACATTACAGCCACCAACGTTCGAGTTTACCAAGGCCGCATCGGCGCGCAAACCTACCAGTGGACAATCGACTGGGGCGGATGTCACGCGGAAGATGAAGTTAAAGTGTTCAACAACCTTCCCCAGGACAACCCCAATCCTGGAAATTACTCGCTGATATGCGACAGCATCGGCACTTTGGCTGGTACTGATATGAAAGTAGGTACTTGGAGCTACTGGACTTCGATGGCAGGTGTTACTTACAATAATTCTACATCGGCTATCACAGATGTTTATGGCTTGCACGATGGTAAAAACGAATTTTACTGGGTATTCGGACGTAAGAATGTTCAATACGGATACCTTGGTGAAACTCCCGACTTAGACCACCGTCCTGGTGTTAATCCTCCTACACCTATTGTAGAGGTTGACCCTGCTACTATACCTTATACCACACTCACTCCTTTAGACCGCAATGCTAAATATCTTGAAGGTATTAAATATGGCGACTACTGTTTGCTCGCTGATACTGTATCAATTATTCGTACAGTTGTAAAAGCAGACGCAGGACCCGACCAGACTATTTGCGGTAGCCCTGTAAATGTACACAACAACAACATCGACAATTTTGACGATGCTACCAAGACTGGTTTCAAAAACTACGCTATACTTACCGGCTCGTCGATACCTAACAGGGGTACTGGACGTTGGACAAAGACCGCTGGTCCTGATGGCGCACGTATTCTGAGTCCCACCAACAACGAAACTACAGTTCTTTTTGAACGAAGCGGCGACTATATTTTCAGTTGGTATGTTACCAAGCCCAACGGTGCAGGTATCTGCTCTGACATAGATTTCACTTCTGTGACAATTAACATACCCGATACCGCCACCGCCTATGCTTTTGACGTTAAAACTCAGAAGTATGTAAGAGAGGTGGCTCAGATATGCCAGGACGAAGACAATTCGGTTAAACTTTTTGCCAATGAAAGTGGTGTAAGCGATGTTAAGTGGGAAAGCGACAAAGGTAGTATCATTACCTTCGACGACAATACCCAGATTTCTACAGTTGCTCATAATCTGCCTACCGGTCGTACTATGTTTACTCTTACTCGTACATTCAGGGGCTGTAAATCAGTTGACACTGTAAGTGTATTCAACAACCGTGTTTATTCAGATGCCAATACCCCATCTGCCGATGTTGAGGATAATATCTGTATTGAAGAATACCAACTTAAAGCTAACGATCCTTCGCAAGGTGACTGGACTGGCTTGGATTTCTCTAACCCTGCCAATGAGGTAAGCTTCTTAGGCAAAGGTACTTGGTCGTGCTCTAACAATGCTAAGTTTGAAGGCAATGTTGTTACCAATTCGGTAATCAACGTAAGCAATATCAAGCGCGGTCAGAATCGTAGCAATCCTTACGTATTCACTTGGACAGTACAGCGCGGTGCTTGTATCGCCACCGACAATTTCACTGTTTACAATAATAGTTTTGATATTCAAGATTATCCCAACTTTGTGGTATGCGGACCTGAGGCACAACTTCACGGTGAGAATCCGGGTGAATATACCAACAGTGTTGGTGGTCCTTACCACGGCAAATGGGTTACCATCGAAGGTACTGGAACATTCCCTGCAGGTGGAGAATCTACTAACGAGGTGCTTGTAACCAACCTTTCGCGCGGTATCAACAAATTTGAATGGTATGTATACCGCAACAACTGCTCGGCAATGGATACAGTTATTGTGGTTAACAATATAGTAGAGGCTGATGCTGGTCACGATATCAATACTTGTGAACCCGACCAACAGTTGTCGGCTGTTAAACCTGCAGCTATGATCAACGGTGCTACTGGCGGCGGCGTTTGGACAAGCCCCTGGAACTCTACCATCAGATTCTCTTACGACGGCGACAGCAACAACTCTTCTGTAAATGCTGATGCATACAACGCTTGGGTTCACAATTTGCCCCAAGGCCGTACAAAACTTAAATGGACTGTTACATCTCAGTATCCCAAATACGACTCTCAAGACATTACTTACGACCTCTCGTTTGGTGTCAGCGAAAACGGCGGCAAGTGTAGCGCCGAGGATACTATGACAGTTATCAACAATATGCCCGACGATGCGGAGGTATCTTGGCCCACAATCGAAATCTGTCAAGAGCCTTCTGAGCCTGGTCAGGAAGTTCTCTTGCAGGCTACCGAGGTTAAGACCGGCTTCGGCGTTGGACACTGGGAGTGGATTGGCGGCGAAAGAGGCGCAACCATCACCTCACCCGACAACTTCCAGTCTAAACTCGACAACCTGCCTCTTGGCAAGTCGCAATACGCATGGGTTGTACGCCTTGTTTACGGACCTGGCGTAAACGATTTCTGCGAGAAACGCGACATAATCGAAGTTACCAACAACTACGTAGAGTCGCACCTCAACGTATCTTACGACGAGGTTTGCGAAAACAAGACAAAACTCAACGCGGTAGATCCCACCTTCGCTTATCCTGGTGCAGATGGTAAGTGGACTCCTTACAACACTTTGGGCTCGCCGCAGATTCAAAACGCTACAAGCTGCTTGACAATGGCAACCAACCTGCCTTCTGGTCCGTCTAAGTTCATCTGGACTGTTACCCGTGGCATCTGTAAGGCTGACACCGTTTACTTGGTAGACAACAACCACGTGGATGCAGTTATCCTCGAGCCCAAACCCGACCACCGTATCATCTGTGGCGACTATGTACGTCTCGAGGCTGACGGAATTCCCGCTACCGCAACTGGTACTTGGAGCCTGATAGGCAGCGACAATGCTTATAATATCAATAGTCTCAACATTGCATCGCCCCACGGTATAGTTACCGACATCAACGGACTTTATCTCGGCGGCACCGACTACACCTTCAGATGGAACGTGGTAATCGGAACTGGCAAGTGCAACGACTATGACGACATCACAATTAAGAACAACAGCTTTACCGTAGACGCCGACGCAAGCGTTCCCAACAACGGTGGCGCTACCGGCGAACCTCCTGCCCGTATCTACGTCTGCGGTCCTTCATACACAATGCAGCCCAATATTCCTCAGGGCGACAACTATTCTATCACTTGGACTATAAAGGCTGGACAAGGAACTTTCAACGGTTCTACAACATCTACCGACCGCATACCCACAGTTTCTGGTCTTACCCGCGAGTCTACTGAAATTGAGTTGTATGTTACCGATGGAAAGACCAACGGATGTACAGCCTCTGGTACAGTGCTTATTTACAACGACAAGTTCTATCCCGAAGACCTTCAGGTTGTTTCGGCTCAGCAGTGCGACGGCGAAGTTACCGTCCGCGCTAGCGATATGAGCCTTTACGCTCCTGCATACGGAATGTGGTCTACCAAGGATACTCACGGATACTTCGACATTGCTGCTGGTGACATCCCCACCAACAACCAGATTACTTATAAAGACATTAAGCAGGGAACAGACGTAATTCTCCGTTGGACTGTTACAAGTGCCAACGTTTACGACTGTACCACATACAAGGAGATTACCGTTCACAACTACGGATTCACCCTCCCGCAAGATCAGTACTACGTAACCAACTGTAGCGACGACTACACACTCAACGCCACACTGCCTCACGACGATCCTAACGAGTACGAAGGCACTTGGACGCGTTACGGTGGAGCTGCTACTTCGATGACATCTGCCAACAACGCACGCTCGCTCTTCATCACAGGTCTCAGCCGCTCGTTGGACAACGTATTCTTGTGGCACGTAAAATCTAAGACCTACGGTTGCGAAGACGACCAGTGGTTCTCAGTACGCAACCCCAAACCTTCGGATGCTGAAATCTCAATGTCGCGTACCGACATTTACACTTGCGACAACACATTCACACTCGAAGCTGTTAGACCTTCGGTAGGTTCAGGCGAATGGACATCGGCTCGTACCACCACTATCACATTGATTGATCCTACTGCTTCTGAGCAGGTTAAGGTATCTAATATGCCTATCAACGGCACACAGTTCACTTGGACCACCAAGCGCGACGCTATTGACTTTGAAGGCAACTTCTTGAGAGAATGTACCGACAGTGACAACATCACTATCTACAACAACTTTGTTAAGGCGCAAATCACCAAGACACAGCGTAGCACTTGCGACGGCACACTCTCGCTCTACGCCAACGACGTTCAAGAGTATAAAGACAACGTTGTTCCACCTACCTTCATAGTAAGAGGAGCTTGGACGCCTGTTGACGGCAACTTAGAGTTCCAGTCCGGATACGAGAGCACCGACAAGGCTATCAAGGTTCAGAATCTTGCTATCGACAAGAACACATTTAAGTGGACAGTATCTAAGGGCGAAATTGGCACACCTGGATACTGCGAGACATTCGACACTATCAGCGTTTACAACAATCAGGTTACAGCCGTAATCGACAAGACCAACGACGCTACATGTAGCAATCAGATTCAGTTAGTTGCCAACGATATTACATCTTATCAGCAGTCGACACCTCCCGCAGTTGGTACATGGACAGTAGAGTCGGTACCCACCGAAATGGGACCTGCTCCTGCTTCGGTTGTATTCGACGACAGCCATCTCAACCAGACCAAGGCTTCAGGTCTTACTGGCACTGGCACATATAAGTTCCGTTGGACTGTATCGAAGGGAAGCTGTCCTGAAGTTTACGACGAGTTCTTTGTAACCCAGGGCGCACTCGACGCTGACGCCGACGCTAATTCGGTAGAAAACATCATCAACGTCTGCGACGGCGATGTGAAACTCCAGGCTAAGGCAATACCCACTGGTATCGACGGCGAATGGGTAGTAATCAACTACTCGGGCGGAGCTAAGGCTGACCTTACAATCAATCCTACCACCAACTTTGTTTCCACCCTCAAGGGTCTCGCCACCGGCACAGAGGCTACTCTCGAATGGAGAGTTTCTAATGCCAACACCGGCTGTCACAAAGAGTCGCAGGTAACTGTTAAGAACCACTCTATTGCAGCCACCATCGCTAATAAGGATGCCAACGGAGAGCTCCAGCTCTGCCAGCCGCAGGCTACTCTCAACGCTTCTGCCACATTCTCGGCTACAGAGGCTACTGGTCTCTGGACTAAGGAAGACGTTCACGCTTCGGGCGACTTTATGACCGATCCTTCGGTTGCTACCGCCAACATCAACAACTTTGACGATGGCGTAAAAGTTAAGTTCGTTTGGACAGTAACATCCAAGGCTGCTTCAACACAGAACGACGTTATGGGCTTCTGCGTTGACACTGACGAAATCACAGTAGTAAACAATATGTTCAAGGCCAACGCCGGTGTTAACGCTAATGTATGCGGCACATCGCTTGGTCTCAACGCTGTATTGCCCTACGGCTACACTGGCGCTTGGACAACCAACACCACAGCAGCAGTTAGTCCCAACAATGATTCGCACGGCATAGTTACAGGCCTAATTCCTGGTGAGAACCGTCTCACTTGGACAATCACTCGCAACGGCTGCGACAACCCCGCAACTATCTCGCTCTTCAATATCCAGCCCACACAGGCATCTATCACCACAGCCGACAACTTCGAGGTTTGTGGATCTACCAGCGAGAGCGATGTTAGCGTAACACTCCAGGCCAACAAACCTGCTACTGGCGAGCACGGCAAATGGGAGAAGATTTCTTCTCACGCTACTCCTCAGGGCAATGTAGGTTCTGAACAGATCATTTTCAAAGGTCTCGACCAAGACGAGAACAAGTTCCGCTGGTCGATATTCTCCGACGCTGACGAATCTTGCTACACCACCGACGAGGTAACAATCGTTAACAACAAGGTTACCGTTCCCGATGGCTACACCAAGAACATCTGTCTCGCCGACGGATCTTACATCCTCACCACAGGCGATCCCACATTGCAGAATGCTACCGGTACTTGGACTTGGAGCAAACCTGGCAATTTGACTGGTACAGTTAATCATTCTACAATCGAAATCACTCCTGCATTGTTGCCTGTAACACAGTCGGCAATGTTTACTTGGACACTCCGCAAGGGCATCAACTGCTCGGCAGTTCAGAATATAACATTGGTTAACGACGGTGTTGCCGCAGTAGTTAAGACCATCGACGGCAAACCCGCTACTCACACCGGTGGCGTTGCAGTTAACGTCTGCAAGTCGGCGTTTGAGATTGAGGCCAACGACTACAAGAATGAATTCGGCGATGCTGCTACTGGTTACTGGGAATTGACCTCTTGGCCTGCTGGTTCTAACATCGATCCCGACGACATCAAGTTCAACGACGCTACCAACCATAAGACTACAGTAAGCGGACTCACCGCAGTAGGTACATACGAGTTCACATGGCATGTATCCAAGGGTGCTTGTCCTACCGAAGACCGTCAGCTCGTATCTATGACATCGTTTACCATCGATGCCGACGGTACACAGGCAGCTCAGAGCTTCGCAGTATGTAGCGACACTTACATCCCCACAGGTCAGGTATCGCTCTCTGCAAACGAAATTGCCGAAGGCTCTTGGACAGTGCTCAGCGGTGACGCTATTATTACTAACACAATTGCTGGACAGTCTAACAGCCGTCCTACCATCACCAACATCACATCTACTGGCTCACGTATCCAGTGGTCGGTAAGATCTAAGGGCGGTTGCGAAAACAGCGACTACTTCGATATTCAGAACGGTAATCCTTCGTTGACAGTAGTTAACAATACTGCAACTAACAATGCAGCCGGCGTAATCTGCGACGGCAAGGCACTGCTCAACGGTACTGGCGCTGATGCTTCTACCGGCAAGCGCGGTCAATGGTCAGAGGTTAACCCCGACCCGTCGAAGAGCGGCTACTTTGCCGATGCTAATGGCAACCCGCTTTCTGCTGAAGAGTGCACATCAGCCAACATCTGGTACTTCGGTATCAAGAAAGGCAAAACTGTAAAACTCCGTTGGACAGTTGTTAACACTATCGCCTCTGGCGAATGTCCTCTCACTGGCGACATCGAGGTTTCCAACTACGGATTCGATGTTTATCCTGGTTACGATTACACACTCTCTTGCGGTCAAACATCTCTCACAATGGATGCTAAACTGCCTGCCAACACCACCGACGTAGAATACACAGGTGTATGGTCAGTTGGCAATATCGGTAACTTTAGTACCACCACACCTAATGATTCTAAGGCTGTGCTCACAGACTTTATGAATACAGAGGCTAACGAATGTGTTTGGACTGTTACACAAAAAGTTAAAGGTCAAGTAGCTTGTACCAACTCTGCTTCGGTTATCATTACCAACCCATCTGCTACCACAGCAGAAATTTCTACACCTGCTACCAACACCACCTTTACCTGCAACGGTGTAGCCGACCTCGCTGCCAACGAGCCTAATGCCAACATTGGTGAATGGGGCGAATGGACTCCCGAACAGGGCAACGGCAGCGGCAACTTTACCAACTCTGCAAGCAACGTAACCAAGGTAACTGATATGGGTTACGATGAAAATACTTATGTTTGGACTATTTACCGTACTACAACCGATAAGACTGGAACTACAACAAAATGTAAGAGCGAAGATAAGGTTACAATCTACAACAATCAGGTTACAGCCTCTATCGCTCCCGATGTTATCGAAGTTTGCAACGGTGAAACTGAAGATATCAATGTTTCGGGTAATGCTGTTAACTTTGGCGACAAAGCCGAAGGCTACTGGATTGCTAACCAAGATGTTATCTTCAACGCTAGCACCATCACAGCTGGAACAGCATTTGGTTCTAACACTCCCGACATTACATTACACACCAACCGCTCAGGCGACACCAAACTCACTTGGCGCGTGGTTAAAGATAAAACTAAAGCCCTTGACGCTAATGTCAATTGCTGGGCTGAAGATTTTGTAACTATCCGCAACAGCAACGTTAAGGCTGTGGCTATCACCAAAGAAATCAACGAATGTGACGGTGAAGCTATCGTTCGTGCTTCGAGCATAGCCGGTAACACTAATGTAACCGGTCGTTGGACTTGCACTCTTGCTCACAACACTTCTGATGAAGCTGAAACTGCCGCTTATACCGCTAAGATTAGCGATCCTACCAACAACGAGACCGCTGTGGTTATCGACAAACCCGGTCAATACCGTTTCCGTTGGACCGTTACTAATGGTAAATGCGAAACTCACGATGATGTACCCGTATTTAACCACTCGTTTAAAACCGATGCTTACATTACCGATGGTTATAATGGCACCAACCAGTACGATGTTTGCGGATCTACTGCTCAACTCAAAGCTGAGTCGTACTCTCATTTGAATCTTACTGGTGCTGATCCCGACTATGTAGTTTGGGAAGGTTCTGATGTTTCTAAGGTTACTTGGCCTGCCAACGGCACTTCGATGTACAATGCCACCATTACTAACCTCAACGGTAC
>JAGCNK010000174.1 GCA_017645985.1 Bacteroidales bacterium
AATGTGGTTGCGTCGGTGCTTTACGGAGCGGAGGTGATGCCGGTAGATACCCACGTGTTCAGAGTGGCGGCGCGGATAGGACTCACCAAAAACGCCAAGAACCCTCTCCAAGCCGAGGAACAGCTGGAAAAAGGTTTTGCGCCGTCAGTAATAAGCCGCGCACACCATTGGCTCATTCTTCATGGGCGCTATGTGTGCACGGCTCGAAATCCTAAATGCGTAGAGTGCGGTATATCAGGCGTTTGTACGTATTTTAAAGAACAAAACTCTCTCTAATTTTATCCTATTCCTCTGTTTTTTTAGCGTTGCGGTTAACAAGCCAGCGTACAAACGAAACTATTACGTATGAGAATATAATCAGCGGCACTGCAATCCATTGCAGCACGATCAGCGATATTACCGCAAAAATCAGAAAGTTGTAAACCAAACGGTTGTCGCGGTATTTGTAGCTCTTCATCTTGAGCGAGAACATCGGCAGATTGCTAACCATCAGCAGCGAGAAAAGTATGCACATCGGAAGCAAAAACTTGGCGCTGCCAAACACAAACACCTGCAATCCGATAAGGGCGATGGTGGCACCAAACGGGAAGTCGGCGTTGCAAAGCGCATGGGCAACGGTGTAGATCCAGAAATCCTCGGGCACCATAGCGTTGATGAGCGGAATAGACGCCACCAGAAGGGCGCACGCCGGAGTGGGCAGACCTTTGAAACCGTAAGCCTGTTCGGGGTCGATGTTGAATTTGGCAAGTCGTAAAACGCTGCAAATAACAATGAAGCAAGAACATACAAGAACCAAAATCACCGGCCATTCGAGAGTCCAAAGAGCGCCGTTGGCCCTAAGAGCCTGTTTCAACAATCCGAACATGATAGCCGTGGGAGCCACGCCAAAACTGATGGCATCGGCCAATGAATCAAGTTGTTTGCCGAGTTCGCTCTGTGCGTGGAGCAGTCTTGCCGCAAATCCGTCGCTAAAGTCGCAGACACTTGCAAACAAGATTAAATAAGAGGCGTAAACAAGTCCTGTGTCGCCGCTCAGCGCCATAAAAGTGGCCAATGTTCCGCAAAGAGCGCTTGTGCATGTGATCATGCTCGGCACAAATTTCAATTTTGATATTATTCCTGACATTTTGTTTTGTATTCTAAATTTTCATTACAATGTGCAAATTTAAGACCATTTTTGCGGCTTACCAAAAACAAAGTTTGCTTTAATTTACATTTTATCGTTGATCTTCGTAATATTCAAAGCCGTCGATAATGTCTAAATATACTCCGTCGAACCCTGCGTCAAGGATTTTGGGCAGATACTGACCGAGAATAACCGACTGCCATTCCTTGTCCCAGTACTTAACTTTGTAGTTTCCGTCCCAGTCGGGGTTCTCCTGGTCGAGCCACGAAGGGGGATTGTTTTTCCAGTCGTTTTGCCAATAGAAACGGTAGTCCTCAGCCTCGCCTATCGACATATAGCATACAACCATACGTTTGCCGCCGTTTTTCTTATTGCGCAGACGCTCCACGTCAGAGGCAGTAAAAGGCGCCTCCTCATAAAAGAACAAGTCGGTGATAAGCAAGTCGAAATTGGTGGCGCAAACCTTGGTGATAAAGTCGTCTTTGGATTTGAAATCTTCGAGCTGGAGAATGTACAAGAAATTTTTTGCATCCTTGAGCGATTTGATATCCTTTGAGTTCTCCTCGTATGGGGTGTAGGTTGGAATCACGTTCAGATTGCGCTCAATAGCCTGATAGCCGAGGTAGCCGGCGGCGGCGTTTTTTTCGCGCGAATCCTGCATTTTTGAATCTGTGTTGCAGTAATCGGTGCAGAGAATCACATTGCCTGCAGCCTTTGAACGGTCGAGATAACCGCGAAGCCATTTGATGTCCGACTCCTTGGTAGCCACATTGTCGCTTGGCGAACCGTAGAAGATATCCTCCTGACCGTGTCCGTCGATAGCGGCGAGGTAGCTTTCGGCAAGGGGACTGTCTGATTCGTCGCCGGTGGTCACAAGCTGGATGCCGTTTTGAGGAATCACCACAAAGCCCGATTTCTGAGCCTTCGCCTTCTTGCTTATGGATATTACAAACTGCCTCATCAGTCCTCGGTAGTCCGACGGGTCAATTTCCTCATCGTCGTCGTCGAGGTTCTGATTGTTCTGCTGTTCCTGATTGTTCTGCTGCTGTTTCTGCTCCTGCTCCTGCTTGTTGGTTTCGGGACTGTCGTCTTTGCCGCATCCGCACAACAAAGCCACGATGCAGAGTAATGATGTTAGTTTTTTCATATCTGACATATTTAAATTTGGCGGCAAAGATACTAAATTTATGTTTTTGAAGATATTGTTTTACTTTTGCAAAAAAAACTTTTATACAAAAATGAAAAAAATCGTCTTGGTAATGGCGCTTTGCATAGCGCACACCTTATTATATGCTCAGATTGCAAAATACGGCAACGATTTTTTGAACACCGGCACCTGCGGTCGTGAGCAGTCGCTTGGCGGATGCTCTGTGGCGTCTACCTCGGGAGCGGCGGCAGGATATTGGAATCCAGCCAACCTTTCTGCGCCAAAAGGCTACAAGACAGACATTTGCGCCACACACAGCTATTTTTTCGGAGGACTGGCTCAATACGATTTTGCCGCGGCAAGCTACCAGGCCGACTCGCTCACATCGGTAGGAATGTCGTTTCTTAGGCTCGGTGTCGACGATATTCAAAACACCATTTACCTGTTCGACCAGAACGGCGAACCAGATTTTTCGCGCATAACATATTTTTCCACAGCCGATTACGCACTGTTTTTCTCTGTGGGACGGCGGCTGCGCTTTCTGCCAGATTTTTCGGTGGGCGGAAATGTGAAACTCATCTACCGGATGGAAGGATCGTTTGCCCGGGCGTACGGATTCGGCATCGACCTTGCCGCCACTTATAGGAAGCGGGATTTTGCCGCAGGAATAGTCTTGCGCGACGCCACCACCACTTTCGACGTGTGGAACATCAACAAAGAAAAATTTGACAGCACCTATCTTGCCACTGGCAACACTATTCCCGAAAACAGCGTGGAGCAGACCGCACCGTCGCTTTTATGGTCGGCGGCATACACTCTGCACCTCGGACGGTTTGCGTTTATGGGCGAAATTGGTTCGGAAATTACATTCGATGGTAAGCGCAACTATCTTATTCGCAGCGATTTTGCCTGCGTTAATCCTTGCGCTGGATTAGAAGTTTCGTTTATGGATATGGCGTTTGTGCGTTTCGGAATATCCGACTTTATGAAAAACAATCATCTATACATCTCACGAACATACAGTTATGTACCCTCGTTGGGTGCGGGCATAAAGGTTTCGCG
>JAGCNK010000003.1 GCA_017645985.1 Bacteroidales bacterium
ATTACGCGAATAGGTGAAGTAAACAGGATTATCAGGATTTATGTAATCAAATGCCATAACAATTTCAAAAATATTTTCCTCCGTAAAGATAAAACATTTTTCAAAAAAAACAAATATTTATCTTGGCAAACGTGGAAAAAAGCGAATCTTATATGCTTTTGAAGCGGTGAAACTACTCCTCACTCTCTACATCCTCTTTGGTATATCCGTAACCATATCCATAGCCATATCCGTAACCATAACCATAGCCATAGCCATAGCCATAACGACCGTTGACTGTTTTAGAACCGTTGAGCAAAATGCACATATTGGGAAGTTTGTGCTTGAGATAATAACTCTCCACAATCGGCAACATATTGCGGTCAAGCAATCCCACACGAACTATGAAAAGCGACATTTCGGCGTGAGAGGCAATAATGCTTGTGTCGGCAACGATGTCGATAGGCGGACAGTCGAGAATAACAAAGTCGTAAGCCTGTTTCAGTTCGTCGATCAGCTGTCCAAACAGCGGAATGCCGAGAAGCTCCGACGGGTTGGGCGGTATCATTCCTGCGGGAAGAATATCAAAACCAGGGGTGAGATTGTGAACAAGCGACCTCCAGTTGTCCTGGTATCCAGCAAGATAGGTCGAAACGCCGTTTTCTGGCTTGTCGACCGAAGAACTTGCCTGTGCCTTGCGCAAGTCGAGGTCCACTATTATCACCTTCTTGCCTTTGAGAGCCATCGACGCGCCAAGGTTAAGCGAAATAAAAGTCTTGCCGCTGCCCTGAATCATAGAGGTGATAAGCATCACCTTTTTATTTTGGGTGTTGGTAAACTCCAAATTGCTGCGAACTATGCGGAAAGCCTCGTTGGTGAGGTTCTTGGAATTTTTCTTTACCACAAGCTGCTTTACGTCGGCATTTGACGAATCCCTGCGTTTCAAAAATTTGAGCATACCTTTATGGTGCAGACGGGTATGCTGAGGAATTTCGCCCACAAAAGGAATTGTCATATTCTCCAAATCCTTGCGCGAACGTATCTTGGTGTTGTTCATCTCAATAAGCACGATTATTCCCAGCGGAATAAGCAGCGAGATTACAAGCGCAATCATAAGAATCTTGAGTCTTACCGGCTTTGTGGGACCCATAGAACCCATAGGCGGCGTAATCAGGCGGGTGTTGTAAGCTGTGAATGCCTGCGACAGCTCGGTCTCCTCGCGTTTCTGCAAAAGGAAGATATAGAGCGACTCTTTCACCTTCTGCTGACGGACAATCGAGAGCAGCTGCTTGGCCTTGTCGGGGTTGTCGGATATGTGCGAAAGACTCTTGTTGAGGTTCTTTTCGAGCGAAGAAATCTGCGCGTTAAGCACCTTAATCTGGTTTTCGATAGAACCCACAATAGCAGTGCGGAGTTGCGTAATGGTTTCGTCGAGCTCGACCACAAGCGGGTTCTTGTCTGACGATGACGACACAATCTGTTCGCGCTTGATAATGCACGAGTTGTATTCCGTAATCTGTTTTTCGGCAGTGGCGTTGTTGCTACCCGAATAGAGCGGCAGCAGGCTGTTTTTCTTAGTGGTGTCAGAGATATATTCCTTCACGTTTTTTGCCATAGCCACCTGAGTCTGCAACGATACAATCTCGTTTTGGAGGGCGTTGGCCTGGGTGTAGAACATCTCGCTCGATTTTTCAACGTCGGGCAGAAGGTTTATGCTCTTAAACGACGACACATCGCTATCAACCATTCCCAACTCACGCTCGATAATCTCGAGCCTGTTGTTGATAAACGCCGCCGTACCTATGGCAGACTGGTTTTTGTCCTCGATCCATTTCTCGTTGTACACCGTGTACATAGTGTTCAAAAAGTCCTCGGCACGCTGAATGTTCTCGTCGTCCATGGTGAGCGAAATCACTGATGATTTCTTGTCGGCAAGGTCGGCGGTAAATTTCTTTGAATATACCTGCAACGCTGTGCGGTAGGGCTGCCTGCTTACGTAAATGGTTACAGGCTTGGTCATTTCGGAATATTTGGGTGTGGATGTAATAAGCAGGTTGCCAAGCGGAGTGGAAACCTCCTGACCCACAAGACCTTCAACAACATCAGGGGCGAATCCTTCCCACCTCGGACTATAAAATTCGGTTGCACGGTAGCTGCCGTCGGTGTCGAGCTTCAGGGTAAAGCCGCCTTGAATAAAATCGTCGGCATCGGTAAGCTGCGCAGTCACGGGCAGACTGTCGCCATAAATCACCACCTTTTTGAAACGGGTGTCAACGTAATAGTTGTAATCCAAGTGGAGGCGCTGGATAGTTTCAAGAATAAGGATGGGCGAACGGAGCACCTCCAACTCGTTGTAAACAGTAGACTTAGAGTCAAACAAGCCCATTTCGGAAAAAGAAGTGAGCTGCGAGTTGAACGACGAAGTGTTGCCGTCGGTATTTTTTATAAGGAATGTGGAATTGCGTGTGTAAGTGCTTGGCGTTACCAAAAGATAGATAACGGTAACCGCCATTACTATAAATATAGAAATAAGAAACCACCACCATTTGGTAATGCAAGCGCCCAAAATAGCGTTGATATCCACCTGGTTGTTGGCGGAAGGTTGATTGATGTTGGCAGGCTGTATAATACGATCGAGTGATTGCTGATTGGTTGTCTCCATTTTTCTCTTACCTTATAAATATTACATACACCGACATACAAAACGAAGCCACTGATATCCAGAAAGATGGGCTGTAAGCAGTATTGCCCGAGGCGATAGACTGACGTTTGCGGAAATTGTTGGCCTCCACGTATACAACGTCGTTTTGACGGAGGTAGAAAGCAGGCGAATTAAGAATGCTGTCGCCGTCGGTCATATCAATGGTGAAAATTTTAGTTCCCTCGTTCTCGGTGCGCACCACCTTGAGATTGCACCTTTTGCCCAGAATCGACATGTCGCCAGCCATACCTAGCGCGTCGAGCACCGTTATTCTGTCGTGGTCGATAGTGTACCGACCGGGACGGGCCACCTCGCCCAAAATATCGAAATGCATATTTACGAACTCAACCGTTACAACCGGGTCGCGGATAAGTTCGCTTGATATGAGCTTTTCTTTCACTATGCTGCATACCTCGCTGCGTTTCAAACCCTTGACAGCGATTTTGCCAACAATGGGGAAGTCGATATTGCCTTCATTGTCAACGGTGTAGTATGACATTCGGTTAGTATTAGTGGAGCCAAAGTTTTGTGTTACAGTAAGCAAGTTGAACATACGGGCAACCTCGGCGTCGCGGCATGACACAATAATCGAAACCTTGTCGCCTTCGTTGAGCCTAATCTCCGATTCTGCCGCGTTTACAGCAAAAACAGTGTCATCATGCAGATTCTGAAAGTAGGTGATATTCTTTGGAGTTCTGCAACCTACAGCCGACAAAATCAGCACCAAACTTAACAATTTTACGAGCTTTGTCATACGTTTTAAATTTTTGCGCAAAGGTACGGATTTTTTGCTAAAAAAAATTTTTTTTTCCAAAATATAGATAAATTTGCGGCGTGAAAAATTAAATATCCTTACAATGAAAAGCAAAAAATTAATCTTGACCGCATTGGCAGCGGTCACACTTTCCGCAGGCGCAAACGCGCAATCAGATTCCACCCAAGTATCGGGCGACAATGCCAAAGGCCCATACATCACTAACAGCACCGGTTCAAATTGGTTTATAGGCGCAGGCGCAGGTATCAGCACCTCTTTCAGCAAAAAAATCGGTATGTTCTCTGAATTCAGCCTCAAAAACAACTTCGACGCCGAAGTGTTTGTAGGCAAATGGTTTACTCCGAATGTCGGCACCCGAGTAGGTTACAAAGGTGGCACAAACAATTTCGGATACGACGACAAAGAATACCTCTCTCAAAGATTCAACAGCGGACAACAGATTCGTTTCGGCTATTTCCACGGCGACCTGCTTTGGAACCTCTCTAATTTTATAGGTGGCTACAAAGAAGACCGTTTCTGGGACTTCATTCCGTACTTAGGCGGCGGCATCTTTGGTATCAACGATGGCAAAACCGACGTGAAGGCAGCTGTGAGCGCAGGTATCTACAACGAAATCCGCATCAACCGTGTTGTCAACCTTTACCTCGACTTTAGTCTTCTGGCTTTTGAGAATCCCACCGGACTCAAATACGCCGAAAACCGCAAACCTGTGGTTGACAAGAAAACTTCATTCGTAGCTCGTCCGATGTATATGCCCACAATCAATGTAGGTGTAACATTCAACCTCAGCAAGAAAAAGAACTTTGACCGCGCAGCAGGCGTTGCAAACCACGAAGAAGACGCACCCGACGACCTCAGCGGCAGCAACAACCCCCAAGACCGTGCAAACGAACTCGAAAAAGACAACAACGACCTCAAAGACTTGAACGAAAAGCTCAAAAAAGAGAACGAACAACTCAGAGATTCGCTTGCCAAAGCTCAGAAGGCAGCCGAGGACGCAGCAAACAACAATCCTAACGACAATCAGAACGCTAATAACGACGTTAATCCCAATGACTATAACAAATCAGCCAAGATTATGCCTTTGGTAATCTACTTCCCCAGAGGTTCGGCTGTGATCAACGATACAGAGATGGCTCACTTTGAACAATGGCTCTCGCTCCATTCAGAAGCAGCCCGCGAAATGCCCGTAACTATCACTGGTAGCGCCGACAGCCACACCGGCACAGCAGCTTTCAACCAGATGCTTGCCCAGGAGCGTGCCAACGTGCTCAAACGTCTTCTCGCCGCCAACGGATTCAAAAACGTGACCACAAAGACAATAATCAACGACAGCCTCGGAAGCACCAACGCCCGCAACAGAGCTGCCAAACTTGAATAATCGGCCCCCTATAACTATATAAAGCATATCCGGAACGGAGCCGCAAGGCTTGTTCCGGATATGTTTTTTTTATTTGCCCCATATTTTTTTCAAATAATCTGTTTTTTCTCCCAAAATCACTTGACATTAATCAAAAAATGCCTTAACTTGTCTACGATTTTTAACACCCAAAAACTCTAATAAAATGGACATACAGGCTATTATCAAACAGGTGATTTCACTCGCGGGAGTGGTGATAAAGAACCCCTCCACATCGGTAAAAGGCAGCGGAATAGATTTCGGCTCGCTAATAGGAATGGCTGGCAGCATGCTGGGCGGCGGCTCAAAATCTAACAGCGGCAGTTCGCAAGCCGGCGGTATGGACTTAGGTTCGCTTATCAATATCGCAGGCGCAGTCATGGGCGGCGCAAAATCTAACAACGGCAGCAACGGCGGCGGAGATATTCTCGGCAGCGTTCTCGGCGGATTAATGGGCGGAGGCGGCAGCAACAGCGGTCCCGACACTCCACGCTCAGCCAACAGCAACGACGATGGCGGCGGACTAGGCTCAATACTCGGCGGACTTGCAGGTATGGCAGGAATGGCGGGCATGGGCAACGCTATGGGCAATATGTTTAGCCGCGAGGAGGCATCAAGCCTTATGTCTGACGTGTCGCAAAAAGAACAGACCATCAACGACATGCTCAAAGACAAGAACCTCAACGCCGAACAAAAAGGCAACCTTACCGACATGCTCGGCATTTTGAAAATGACTGAAGGTTTCCTCGGATAATAGGCATAATAATTATTTGTTTCATAATTTTATATTTTTATTGGAAGGCACATTCCTTGCGAAAGGGATGTGCTTTTTTTTATAAAAATGATTATCTTTGCCGTGATTTTCAAACTAATAGATGCCATAACTAAAAACAGAGAAAACATATGAACACAAAAGTAATGATAGCAGCGGCGTTGGCTGTCTTGGTGGCAGGCTGCGCCAAGGTAGACACCAGCGAAATCAACAAAAGCGTGGAAAACCTTATTCAGTACATTCCCGACCACGCAAAACCTCAGCAGAGCGCACAGCCGTATTACACGCCCGAATACTGGAACCTCTTAACCCAGGCGTGGCAGATACCAATGCCCGATGGCGAAATCGGCGACGGCGAGTTTCTTTGCTACTTCATAGAGGGCAACGGCGGATGCAGCATCAACGAGGGCAAGCACCAAGTGGCGGTTATTGAAACCATAGTAACAAGCGACACATCGGCTGTTGAGACTTTCGACTACGTGCATCCCGACGGCACTAAGGAACGCCACACGATAAACCTGGTGAAATCTGCCGAAAAATGGATCATCAACGACTACGACAGCACCAAGCAGAAAATGAAACAGTATATCGACAACAACTTCATCACGCCCGACCTCGCATTTATGGAGGTGAAAGGCAGAGTTAAGTCGGTAATTTACACCAACAAGCGCAAGGCATATTTCGACGAGCAGGGCAACATCACCAAATACTGCACAGAGTTTTCGTCAACACATAATTTCAACGACGCCTCGTTCGACGAGGTGGAAGACAACGGAGATGTAGAGGTGCAACTAACCCGCGACAACAAGGGCTACATCACCAACACTTACGACGGACCTGGCGGCGGCGAGTTTTTTGAATACGACACCACTGCTATTCGTCTGACACTCCGCGGCGGCGGCGACGGCGGATGCTGGTCGGCTACCAAATTCGGTTTCGACGACGAAGGATACCCGACAGTGTCGACAGTGGAGAGCGACCTCGGCGAAAAAACCGAGACCCCCCCCTCAAGAATCACCTACGACAAAACCGACAGCCACGGCAACTGGCTAAAACGCGACCACGAAGAACGAACAATTGAATATTACGAATAAACCTTTAAATTATCAGAAAATGAAAGCGAAAGTATTTTTGATTGCTGCACTGGCAGCACTATCTTTGAGCGCAAACGCACAAATCGAAGGCGTGGAGTTTGGCGCAGACCTCGGTCTGGGCTACATTCACGGTGCCGACAAACGTATCAACGGAAACATCGGCTGCAATTTAGGACTCACAATGATTCAAGGTATGGCGGCAGGATGGTTCTACACTCACCTTAACACAAACTCAAAAGTTGACCATCGTTTCAACAGATACTTCGGCGACGACGAGTTTCTCTACCGTAGCAACTACACCGGACTTTATTTCAAAAAGACCTTCTTTCCTAGAAAGCTTCTCCGTTTTTCGGCATTAGTCAAGGGCGGAATCGGCGGCACCAACTATTCTAACCACGTGGTGACCAACGGCGACGACGATGACAACGGCATAGGCACACTGCACCAAAAAGCCGACAAATGCTTTGTAACTGTGGTAGAACCCGGAGCTCAACTTGAATTAAAAATTCGTGGCGAAGGTATTATTTTCTCACTCGGTGCCACTTACCGCAAATACGGAAACCTCAAGCTATACTGCAACGACAAGAAAATTGCATCAGCCGACGACCTGGACGGTGTAACAGTATATTTTGGAGTAACACTCCGAACCAACTAAACAAGATTAAAAAGCATTATCCACGCGCACGGCTGCGAGTGTCATATCATCAGTAAGGTCGCGGCCGTTGCGCCATTCGGTAATAAAGGTGTCAAGATTGTTTTCCTGCTCTTCCACAGGCAGGCTGTAATTTTGGCAGAGAAAATCCACAAGATTCTGACTGTAAAGCTTTCGTCCCACAGGCAAAGCCTTGTCGCCACCAAGCTGGTCTTGGAAACCGTCGGTGTAGAGATAAACCATATCGTTGGTCTGCAGCGTGAATGTGTGCGACGAGAAATTGTCAGATTCGAGATAATACTTGCCCACCGGCATCGGGTCGCCTTTGAGCTTGATAGGCTTGCCGTCGCGAACCACAAGGGCGGTCTGGTTGGCTGTAGCGTAATACAAAGTCAGGTTTCGGAAGTCAAAGCAGCAGATAGTCATATCCATACCGTCCTCCATAGCCGATGTGCCTACGTGGGCGTTGAAGGTGCTTTTTACAAACGCTTTCAACTTGTCGAGAACCATTCCGGGATTCTGCGCAGCCTCCTCGTCGTTGAGAGCCTCTTTCACAGCCGAAATGCCAAGCATCGAGAGGAAACCGCCGGGAATGCCGTGTCCTGTGCAGTCTGCCACCACAAAAACCTTCAAGCTTCCGCACCGTGTAGCCACATAAAAGTCGCCGCTGACAATGTTCTTGGCGCGGTAGTAGACAAAGCAGTCGCGGAACACCGAACCATAGTTGCCAGCCGAAGCCATCACTGCGTGCTGAATCTTTTCGGCGTAATGAATGCTGTTGATCATCTGGTTGTTGATGTTCTCCAGCTCGTCTTTGCTCTCGGTAATCATATCGCACTGCACCTTGATCTTTTCGCGCTGGTCGGCAAGTTCGAGGTTGGCCTTGGCAAGCTGCTTGTTCGACTTGCGCTTGATGCGTATATGGTGAATGATAAACACTGCGAGTATAGCTGTGAGTATCAATCCGATAACCACTGCAATCATAATAATGCGGATGCGTTTCAACGCCATCTCGTGCATCATTTTCATTTTTGCTTTTTCCTGCTCCTGAAAAGCGTCCTGTTCAAGATCCGCCTGGCGTTTTTTCCTTATGGTGAGTTCCTGCATCGACGCCTCGGTAAACATCTGCTCCTGGTTGATTATGTATTCGTTGTACATAGAATCAGCCATACGATAGTTGCCTTGTTTTTCGTAAGCGGCGGATTGCTGCAGGTAAAACTGAGTCAAAGAATCGTTCTGATTTGGAGACGACGCAGCGGTAGTGTCGGAGGCGAAAACATCGCATCTGAACACCATCAAGGCAGCAACCAAAGTCAATATGTATAAAATACGTCTCATACCTTTATACCTATCAGCAACATATCATCGGTCTGTTCGCAGTCGCCGCGCCATCCGCCGACAAATTGGTTAAACTTATCAGCCTGAGCATCAATCGACTGAGATGATATTTCGATTAAATACTGTTCTAAATTTACACGTTGCAGACGTTTCACCTTGCCGTTCTGGTTACGTCCTCCAATCTGGTCGTAAACGCCGTCGGAAAAAAGGTAGACCATATCGCCCTCTGACACCTTGTACTCCGATGTGGTAAACAAGCTTGCCTCATCATGAAATTTGCCCACAGGAATAGAGTCGCCCACCAGTTTGGTAACTTCTCCATTGCTGACAATGACAGCGGGCTGGTTAGCCGAGGCGAAACGTACAACGCCGCCTTCGGGAGCAAACGAGCAGATAGTCATATCCATTCCGTCAGACATAGTCAGATGGGTCTCCTGCGACGAGAGCGAGCGGGTGACAAAATCCTTCATCTTGCCGAGCACAACGCCAGGATTGTGAGCGTCTTCTTTGGTAAGAAGGAACTCTTTGAGTCCGAATATGCCGAGCATCGACAAGAATCCACCAGGAATGCCGTGACCAGTGCAGTCGGCAAGCACCACCACGCGGTAGCCCTCGATCTGGACAATGTAATAAAAGTCGCCGCTGACCACGCTCTTGGGACAGAAAAATACAAACGACTGTGGAAACATAGCCCGCATCTCACTCTCCGACGGAATAGCCGCCACCTGGATACGCTTGGCATAGTTTACACTCGACATTATGCGGCGGTTTACCTTTTCGAGACTTGCGGTCTGATATGCAAGCACGTCGCGCTGCACCTCGATCTCCTCACGCTGCTGCGAGAGAAGGGAATTTTTAACATAAAGTAGTCCGTTGGTTCGTCGCCTCATAGTAAACGAACGCACAAGAAACGCCACCACAGTCATAAGCAAAAGCAGTCCCGCTATGGTGAAATAGAGGATAATCTGCGAATGACGGTTTTCGAGATTGTTTTTCAACTCGATATTCTGACGCTCAATCTCGTCTAATTTTTTGCGCTGTTTGGCGTATGTGAGGGCACGGAAGTCTGACATATCGTCAGAAACGGCGTCGCCATGCACCAAGAGCAGACATTCCACCATCTTTTTGCTGTATTCGATAGCCTCGCGATGGTTGCCCAGCGCATGGTAGCAAGCGGCAACTGTCCGATAGTAGGTCTGCTTGTACAGCAGGTGGATAGAGTCTTCCATAAAAGGCTCGCACTCCTTGATAGCTTTGAGCGCCTCCTTGGGACGGTTTTTCAACAAAAGATAGTTGGCATACTGTCCCTGCAAAGAGATATAGTCGAGCACACCGTTATCCTTGTACCATTTGCTGCATTTCTGATAGTAGTAGTAACTGGTGTCGGAATAAGCCTGGTTGCCGGTAAGCGAAGCCAAGCGCATGTACAAATCATTGGCCGACAAGAATGTGTTGAAATAAGAGCTCAACAAGTTGTTAGGCACATTGATAGTGTCGTAAACCGAGATAGCCTTTTTCAAGCAGTCGACCGAGCGGAGCAGGTTTGAAAGACTGTCGACAGGAGAGTTGACAAAAGTTCTGCTGCGGAGATAGTACGCGCTGGCGATATGATACGAGAAATTGTGCCTACGGCTTACAGCCTCAAGCGAGTCGATAAAATCATTGCTCAGTTCGGTAAAACGGCGGTCGAGCGAAAGAATAGCCAACCGCTGATAGATAAAGCATTGAAACACAGAGTTGTTGTTGGCCACAGCAAGGTCGAGCGCATCGTTCTGACAGGAGAGGCTGCTGTCGAGCCTGTTGATGTCGTCGTAGCACACAGCCAACGAGTTGAGGATATACATCTTGCTGTTGGCAAACTTAACGTCGTCGCCACAGAGCGCAAGAGCCGAATGTGCCACATTGATAGCCTCGCGCGACTTGCCCGACATCTGGTACGCCCACATGATGCAGTTGTAGGCAAACACCCTTGAAATAGAGTCAGACTCAGGATAATTCTGCACCGCAAGCCAGCCGTATTTTACCACAATGTCGGCGGTGTTGCAAGTGCGGGCAATCTCATGGTAGAGACGCGCCTTCGAGCTGTCGGGCATCTGCGGTGTAATCAAGGCAAGAATGCTGTCGACAAACTCCTTGTCCGACGATACTGCCGACGCTGACATAGGACAACACCAAAGGCACACCACTGCTAAGGCGGCGGCAACAAGGTGTCTGATATGTCTGCGGCAACAATTCATAATTTAAAATTCAATCTGCAATTATAACAAATTTTTTTAAGAATTCGACAATTTTTGAATAATTGGATTTTGTTCGGGGTGACTATATCCGAGAATGTGGAACATTTCGTCCACAGTCTGCTCGTTGCGGTAGCAGTAGTCAACAAAATTGCCAGTGGCGTCGCGGTAAATCACAATATGTTTTGGCGACGGAATAAGGCAGTGCTTGATGCCGCCGTAGCCCGCGATAGCGTCCTGATATGCTCCCGAATGGAAAAATCCAAGATAGAGCGGCTCTTTTTCGTCGGGACTGAACTTGGGCAGAATCACGTGCTGGTTCATATCCTCCGAGTTGTAATAGTCGCTGTGGTCGCAGCTGATACCGCCGATGTTGGCACGAGTGCCTTCGTGGTCCCACTTGTTGATAGGCAGAAGGATAAAACGCTCGTTGATGCTCCATGCGTCGGGAATGGTGTTCATAAGGCTGTTGTCCACAATGTACCAGAGCTCGGCGTCGTTCTGCTGTTTCTGGTCGAGCACCTTGAGGATGATAGCTCCGCTCTCGCCCACGGTGTATTTGCCAAACTCGGTAACGATGCCTGGGTCGTCGACATTCTCATTAACACATATATCCTTGATATTCTTTACAATCTCGCGAATCATATACTCGTAATCGTAGTCGAAACCAAGCTGGTTGCGAATCGGGAAACCTCCGCCAAGGTCGAGGCTGTTGAGTCCCGGACACAGTTTTTTCAATTCGGTATAAAGCTTCACAGCCTTTTGAAACTCGCCCCAGTAGTACACATTGTCCTTGATTCCGCTGTCAACGAAGAAATGCAGCATCTCGAGGTCGATATTCTTGTTTGGCTCAATGTAGTTTTTGTAAAACGAGCAAATTTCCGACGCCCTCATACCAAGGCGCGAAGTATAGTAAGCCGAGTTGGTGTCCTCGTCCACAGCCATACGTATGCCCACCTTGATTTTGTGCTCGCCGCAGCAGTCGAGAATCTTTTTCAGCTCGCGCACGCCGCTGTCGAGAACGATTATGGAGTTTTCAAACCCGTCTTTCTGAAGCTCAACTATCTTTTCGATATACTCGTCGGTTTTAAAACCGTTGTGAATAATCTTTATCTTCTTATCAATCTGACCGTTATTGTACAGGCAGCGGATAAGGTCGATGTCAAACGACGACGAAGTCTCCAGCTGCACGTTGTATTTCAACGCCTCGCTCACCACGTGGTAAAAGTGGCAGCACTTGGTACAATAGCAGTATTCGTAGCTTCCATTGTAGTTGTTGGCCTTGATAGCACGGTTAAACAGGTTTCGCGCACGTTTGATCTGCTCGCCAATACGAGGCAGATACATCAAACGGAGAGGTGTGCCGTATTTCTCAATCAAATACTTAATCGAGACACCGTGGAAGGTGAGATAACCGTCCTGAAGGTCGAACCCGTCCTGCGGAAAGTAGTAGGTCTGCTCTATAAGGTCGAAATATGTGTTCTTCATTTTATACCGATTTGTTATATATTACGAAATTCTGCTCCAATTGTCATCTTTGCTGAATAATTTATTTTGTCTAATTTTAATTACCGAATTTTGAGGCAGTTGCAGCGACGGATCAGCCGAAAGCACATCCGAAGCCGCTCCACGTGCCGCCATAAGCACCTGACCGTCGCGGGCAAGGTCGGCAATCCGCAACTGCATGGGAGTGCCGCTCTGCTGCGTGCCGTCCATATCGCCCGGACCCCGCATTTTGAGGTCCTCCTCCGATATCACAAAGCCGTCGGTGGTGCGGCACATTATGTCGATTCGCTTTTTGGCGTCGGACGAAAGCTTGTAGTCGGTCATCAGTATGCAGTAGCTCTGGTCGCCTCCACGCCCTACCCTGCCGCGCAACTGGTGCAACGCCGACAGTCCGAACTTTTCGGCGCTCTCAATCACCATTGTGGTGGCGTTTGGCACGTTAACACCCACCTCTATCACGGTGGTGGCCACCATTATCTGAGTTATTCCCTTGGCAAACAGCTGCATAGCCTTATCCTTCTCCTCTGGTTTCATACGTCCGTGAACCACGCTCACAGCATACTGCGGCGGCGGAAAAGCACGGCATATCGACTCGTATCCGTCGGTAAGGTCTTTGTAATCAAGGTTTTTAGATTCCTCAATCAACGGATACACCACATAAATCTGGTGTCCCTCGGCAATGCGGTCGCGCATAAACTTGAACACCATAAGGCGTTGCGAATCAAACGAATGCGTAGTTTTCACAGGCTTACGTCCCGGAGGCATTTCGTCTATTACCGACACGTCTAAATCGCCGTAGAGGGTCATAGAGAGTGTTCGGGGAATGGGCGTAGCCGTCATAACAATGATATGCGGAGGGGTGATGTTCTTGTGATAAAGCTTGGCACGCTGAGCCACGCCAAAACGGTGCTGCTCGTCGATAATGGCGAGACCAAGGTTTTGAAACTTCACATCGTCTTCGATAAGTGCATGTGTGCCGATGAGTATGTTCAATACGCCTGTTTGCAGATCCTCGTGAATCTGGCGGCGGGCCTTTGTGGAAGTGCTACCAGTAAGCAGCGACACCGTTACCGGCATATCGCCAAGCAGCTGTGTGATAGTGGCAAAGTGCTGAGTGGCAAGTATCTCGGTGGGAGCCATCAGGCAGGCTTGGAAACCGTTGTCTAAGGCTATGAGCATGCACATCAGCGCCACAAGGGTTTTGCCGCTGCCCACGTCGCCTTGCAACAGACGGTTGCACTGGCGTCCCGACAAGAAATCGGCTCTAATTTCCTTAACCACACGTTTTTGCGCACCTGTAAGGCTGAAAGGCAGATGATTATTATAAAAGGTGTTGAATATTTCTCCCACATTGTTGAACACAAAGCCGTGACTTTTTTGGTTCTTGGCCGACTTGATAGAGAGAATATTCAGCTGGATATAAAACAGTTCCTCAAATTTAAGTCTGAACCGCGCCTTGGCAAGCGTCTCCTCGTTTTTGGGGAAATGGATATTACGGAGCGCGTCGGTAAGCGGCATCAGGTTATATTTTTGTATAATATACTGGGGCAACGATTCGGGAAAAGCCGAAGTAACCTTGCTCCACAAAGTCTGCTGAAGTTTTTGTATAGCCCGGCTGTTGAGCTTGCTGTTTTTGAGAGTCTCGTTGGTGCTGTACTGCGGATAAAACTGCGAAGTAACGCTCTTTTCGGCCTTCAGCGGATCCTCAATTTCGGGATGTGCAATCGACCATCCCTGATAAAAGTTGGGTTTGCCAAAAATGATGTACTCCTTGCCCGGCACAATGCTCTTCTGAATCCAGTCGATGCCCTTGAACCAAACAAGCTCTATCCTACCCGCGCTGTCGGTAAAGGTGGCGGTGAGATGCTCCTTGTACTTAACGCCCTGTTTTCTGAAATTAGAAATCACGCCCTTGAGCTGCACGGCTATCTCGTCGCTGCGAATTTCGGCAGTGGTATAAAAGCGGCTGCGGTCGATATACTTATATGGAAAATAGTATACGAGGTCTTCAAAAGTATTGATGTTCAATTCTTTTGCAAGACTCTCCGCTTTGGCGGCTCCTACCCCAGGCAGGTATTTGATGTCGGTATCAAGTTGCAATTGCTATCAATTTGTAGGTTTAAAACTCCATTACAAAAGTATCATTTTTCCGACAAATGCGCTACATAGTCGGCAAACATTTTTACAGATGAAAAAATGTTTATTTTATAACTGTCAGTAGTAGAAATGTTTCCCACAAAAAATTTAGTTTTTCCGGCAAACGCTTTTTCGTACCTCGACAACAAAACCGACAAATCCTCGCTGTTTGGGTATATCTTGTCGGCCATAAGTATGTGCGTGCAACCCGACGCGTTGGCTGCCATTTCGGCGGCGTCCACATCAATGTTGTCGCCGATATAGACGAGCGGAAACCTATATTTTTTTATGATATAAGCGGCAAACATCAGCACCATCTCGCAGTCGTCGTGACGCGACGAGAAAATCAGAAACTTGTGCCGTGCGCTGCCCGAAGGTTCGTTGTCGGCGGCGAGTATAATCTTGCGGCGTATAAGGTCGTAGGCAAACTGCTTAACGCTCTGGAATATAGGACTCAGAATCCATCTCTGTTCCAATGCGGAAACCATAGGCACCACGGTCTCGATCATAGCCTTCTCAAATCCCGACGAAAGAATCTCACGGTTGAGCAGCTTGTCGAACAGCTGTTCGTCGAAACGGTCGGCGGCGGTGAGCAGCGCGTTGATTTTCGACTCGGAATCGTCCTGCATAGTTTCAAGCGCACGCAGTTTTTCGCTCAGCTGGGCAGGCGAAAGACGCGCCACCTCCGAAATCTTAAACCCACGGCGCACAAGCATCGCCACGGCGAGTATCTTGTGAAGGTCGTCTTGCGAATACACACGGATGTTGGTGTCGGTGCGCACTGGCGACACAAGGTTGTAACGCTTTTCCCAAATGCGTATGGTAAAGGCGTTTACTCCTGTAAGATTGGCTATTTCCTTGATTGAGTACTGCATTTTCTGTTTTATATTCCGGCGCAAATGTACAAAAAAAAGCGGCGGTGCGAGGGAAAACGTGCCGCGCAATATTAAATTTTAAGTTTTTTTGTAAAAATAATAAACATCAAGTCATATTTTTTTTGATATTTGTAAAATAATTAAGAAAACTGATTAAATCAAGTGTCTAGATGATAGTACAAAAAAACATAGTGCTGCCTGCGGTTAGCCGCGGTTACCACCTGATTACCAAAACAATAATAGAGCAACTTGGCACTCTGCCAAAAACCGGTCTGCTCAACCTCTTTCTCAAACACACCTCGGCGGCGCTGAGTATCAACGAAAACGCCGACCCGTCGGTACGCTACGATATGGAGGGAATATCCGACCGGCTCATCCCCGAAAGCGCAAGCTACTCGCACGACCTTGAAGGCTCTGACGATATGCCGGCGCATTTCAAATCGTCGCTTATGGGCGTGTCGCTCAACATCCCGATAGCCGGAGGACACCTCGACCTCGGCACATGGCAGGGAATTTATCTTTGCGAATTTCGCAACTGCGGCGGCAACCGTCACCTCACCGCCACTATATATTATTAACGCATCAATCATTCTGCAATGAAAAGCATAATCCACAACCATACAAGCGTACGCGCCTACTCGTCGGTGCGCACTGTCGACGACGATGTAATTTTAAAGATTGTAAACGCTGCCATACGAGGAAGCAACACTGGCAACATGCAGCTGTACAGCATAGTGCTCACCACACAGCCAAAAATCAAGCAACAGCTTATGCCGCTGCACTTTAACCAGCCTATGGTGGAACACGCTCCTTTGGTGTTTACATTCTGCGCCGACATCAACAGGTTTTCGCACTGGTGCAGGCTCAGAGGCACAGAGCCGTGCTACGATAATTTCTTGTGGTTTTCCACCGCCCTCACCGACACCATCATAGCCGCCGAAAACGCTGCTGTGGAGGCCGAATACCACGGACTCGGAATATGCTTTCTCGGCACCACGATGTACAACGCCGAGGAGATTGCCAAAGTGCTCAACCTTCCCAAAGGAGTTGTGCCTGTAGTAACTATGACAGCTGGTTATCCTGCCGAAGAACCTCCTTTGACCGAACGTTTACCCTACGAGGCGGTGCTCCATTTCGAAACCTACAAGCAGTACTCCGACAGCGACATCAACAAGTATTACGCTGATTTTGAGAATCTTGACAAAATAAAAGAGATAGTTAAGCAGAACAACCTCAACAACCTCGCCGAAGTCTTCACCCAAAAACGCTACACCAAAGAGGCTGGCGACTTGTTCTCCAAAAAGTACTTAGATTTTGTGAAGAAGAGTTTCAGGATGGAGTAATCTTTTTTCAACTAAAATTAATAGTTAAACAACTAAATAAAATAGTTGTATTTTATTTTTCTTTGTTTATATTTGCGGTGTAAAAATTTACTTCACACTGACTTATTAAACAAAAGAAAAATGAAACAACTATCTAAACATCTGATTCAAAGCCTAATAATTATTTTAGGTGTGACATTGTTGTCGAATGCAAAAGCACAGTATTATGAATATTACTCTCACGTAGATGCTGGAGATTCGCTTTACGAAGTGTCGGAATTCAAAAAATCAAGCGAGGAATACGCCAAAGCATTCATTTATGAAAAATGCCTGGATCCGACAGACCTCTATAATGGAGCATGTTCGGCGGCTTTGTCGGACGATAACGACAATGCATTCAAATGGTTGTGGAAATGTTTGGACATCGACAGCTACTTTTATATGGAAAACCCTCGCCAAGATGATGATTTGGCAAACCTATACACAGATTCTCGATGGAAATCTTTTGAAGATACAATGACCATCAGAAAAAAACGCATAGAACAAAACTTTGACAAAAATCTTCGACAGGAACTCCAACAAATTTGGGATGATGACCAAAAAATAAGACACAAACTAACTGCGGCAGAAAAGGATTCTTCATACAGCAAAGAACAAATAGATGAGATATTTAACAAAATGGTAGAAATCGACAGTATCAACAGAATCAAAATCTGTAAAATACTTGACAACCGAGGTTTTGTTGGTAGAGAAATAGTTGGTGATAAGTGCCGAACATTATGGATAGTAATAC
>JAGCNK010000175.1 GCA_017645985.1 Bacteroidales bacterium
CGGTTCGGTAAAAGATCGTATTGCACTTGCAATGATCAAAGATGCCGAAGACAAAGGACTCTTGAAACCCGGTGCCACCATCATCGAACCTACCTCGGGCAACACAGGTATAGGCTTGGCAGCAGTGGCAGCAGCCAAAGGTTACAAAGCCATCCTCACACTTCCCGACACTATGAGCGTTGAGCGTAGAAACTTGTTGAAAGCATACGGTGCAGAAATTGTACTCACCGAAGGTGCAAAAGGCATGAAGGGCGCAATTGCCAAGGCAGAGGAACTCAACAAAGAGATTGCAGGTTCGATAATTCTCGGACAGTTTGTAAATCCCGCCAACCCCAAAATCCACCGCGAAACCACTGGTCCTGAAATCTGGGATCAGACCGACGGCAAGGTAGACATCTTTGTAGCAGGCGTTGGCACAGGCGGAACTCTCACCGGCGTTGGCGAATTTTTGAAATCTAAAAAGGCTGACGTCAAGGTAGTTGCAGTAGAGCCCGCCACATCGCCCGTACTTTCAAAAGGCACAGCCGGAGCGCACAAGATTCAGGGTATTGGCGCAGGTTTTGTTCCCGAAACGCTCAACACAAAAATCTACGACGAGGTGATAGCCATCGAAAACGAAGACGCATTTACCGAAGGTCGTAAGTTTGCAGTAAGCGAAGGTATTTTGGTTGGTATTTCGTCGGGTGCAGCCCTCAAAGCAGCCTCAATACTTGCACAGCGTCCCGAAAACAAAGGCAAAAACATCGTTGTACTTCTTCCCGACTCAGGCGACAGATACTTGTCTACTCCATTGTTCTCGAACAACTAAAAATTTTCGCATAAGTCATAATAATCACAAAGTGTGTGGAATAAGACTATTCCACACACTTTATTTATATATTATTAAAAAAATTCTCCGCGTTTTGCTTTTTTGTGAGGATTTCCGTAGTTTTGCATTGCTAAATATTGAAAATCATTACAAAATGTTAGACTTCAACAAACAGGGCGGATTGATTCCCGCCATTATACAAGATTATCAGACACTTCAGGTGTTGATGCTCGGCTATATGAACGAGGAGAGTTTTAAAATTACTCAGGAAACAAAAAAAGTAACTTTCTGGTCGCGCAGCCGCAACTGCTTGTGGACCAAGGGAGAAACCTCAGGCAATTTTCTCCACGTAAAGGAGATTTTCACCGACTGCGACAACGACACAATTCTTATCAAGGCTCAGCCCGACGGTCCTACTTGCCACCGCGGCACTACCTCGTGCTTTGATTTTGAGGAGAGCAACATCGGCTTTCTCTCCTATCTTCAGAAATTTATCGACAAACGCAACGCCGAACGTCCCGCCGGCAGCTACACCACCAAGCTTTTCCGCGAAGGTGTCAACAAGATTGCCAAAAAAGTGGGCGAAGAGGCTGTGGAACTCATCATCGAATCTAAAGACAACACCGACTCGCTGTTCTTAAACGAAGCCGCCGACCTTCTCTACCATACCATCGTGCTGCTCAGCGCCAAAGGCAAAAAGATTGAAGACGTGGTGGGCGTGCTCAAAGGCAGACACAGTGAGTAATGCATAATGCATAATGCATAATTCATAATTCGTAATTCATAATTAAAGTAGATGCGGACATTAGTCACCTTTAGAATATTGATGTTGTCGGGTGTGACGGCTTATGCCGACGGCGGTATGTGGCTGCCCATACTGGCAGAACAGTGCATTGCCGACATGCAGAAAAACGGCTTCAGACTCACCGCCGACGACATTTACAGCGTCAACAAGGCGTGCATGAAAGATGCCGTTATGATTTTTGGAGGCGGTTGCACGGCGGAACTTGTTTCTAACCAGGGACTTATTCTCACCAACCACCATTGCGGACGCAGTTATATCCAAGGTCACAGCACACTCAACAACGATATTCTTACCGACGGGTTCTGGGCTAAGGACAAGAACGGTGAGCTTATATGCAACGGTCTTACTGTTAACATATTAAGCTATATGCAAGACGTTACAGCGCGGGTTGCCAACCACGATTTCGACAGTGTTAGCAACGCAATTATTGAGGAGGCAAAGGCCAAAAACGGCAGCCATTTCACCTGCGAAATTGAAAAATTCTACGCTGGAAACCAATACTATCTTTTTGTTTATCAAACGTTTAAAGATGTAAGGCTGGTAGGCTGTCCTCCGTCGGCTGTGGGCGATTTTGGCGGCGACACCGACAACTGGATGTTTCCTCGTCATTCGGGCGACTTCTCAATGTTCCGTATCTATGCCGACAAGAACAACAATCCTGCGGAATATTCGCCCAGCAACGTGCCCTACAAGCCCAAGAAATATTTCAAGATTTCGCTCAAAGGAGTCAACGAGGGCGATTTCACAATGGTGTTCGGATTTCCGGGCAGCACCGAGGAGTACAAATCTGCCGCAGGTGTGGAGTTCTCAACCAACACACTCCTACCCGCCCGCATAATGATCCGCGCACAAAAGATGGAGATAATGCAGGAGGCTATCAACCGCAGCCGTGCAGTTCGTCTGATGTACACTTCGCGCCTTGCGTCGGTAGAAAACGCCAAGAAAAAATGGGAGGGCGAAATTCTCGGCATCAAGCAGTGCGGAGTTATTCAGCAGAAAAAAGATTTTGAAAAACAATTTGTTAGCAAGGTGTCGTCAAATGCCACATACGCCGCTCTGCCGCAACAATTTCAAAAGCTATACAACGACGAGGGCACTTACCTCCGCGCCGACGCCTATTTTGTGGAGGCTATTTACACCCTGCCGTTTTTCGACCTGGCGCATACGATGTCAAAACTGGAGTCGGACGCCAAGGCTGACGACGCACAGGCTATTGTCGACAATGTGACTGCCACACGCAGCAAACTGCTTTCGGCTCTTGCCTCACGCGACAGCGCATTAGAGCGCTCGATGTTTTGCCGTATGATAAAAATCTACGCCGATTCGTGCAAGGCATTTACGCCCGAATGGTTCAAAGACAACTATTTCAACCAATGCGGAGGATCTGCCGAACGGTTTACCGATTATTTTTACAACAATTCGCTTTTGGCCGACACATCTAAGCTTAAGACATTCTGCAACAAATACATATCCGCTGCCAAACTGGGCAAAAAGGCGGAAAAGTCGTTTGTGGAGCTCAACAACCAGCTTATCTCCGACCCCGCAATAAAGTTTTTCAACACCTTTATTAATATGTACTTTGCCAAGATTTCGAGCCATTCCAACAATTTTGATTACACCTCCGACCAGCTCAACCGTCTGTATCAAAAGGCGTTGCTCGAGAATATGCCCGAAAGCATCCCCTACCCCGACGCCAATTTCACTTTGCGATTCACCTATGGCAAGAATGAGCGCATGACACCGCGCGACGGCATTGAGTACAAGCCGTTTACCACGTTAGACGGCGTTATAGCCAAAGACAATCCCGACATCTACGACTACCACGTGCCCGAAAAGCTCAAACAGCTGCACGCCAAAAAAGATTACGGACAATACGCCGACAAAGACGGCTCACTGCACGTTTGTTTCATAGCCTCAAACCACACAACAGGCGGAAACTCAGGCAGTCCCGTGCTAAACGCCGACGGCAACCTCATCGGTATCAACTTTGACCGCAACTGGGAAGGCACCATGAGCGACATACATTACAGCCGCGACCTCTGCCGCAACATCTCGGTCGACATCCGCTACGTGCTTTTCCTCATCGACAAGGTGGGCGGAGCAAAACACATTATCAACGAATTGGACATTATCAAATAAATAAATTCTACAAGTTATGAAAACAAAAGTTCTATTTCTCATCTCGGTAATAATCTGCCTGGCATCGTGCGCAGTAAAAAACGCCGACGAGACCGCAATGTTTTTTTACGATATGATCAAAATCAGCGATTTTGAATCGGCAGTGTCGGTGGTTGACCCCGAATCGCTCGCTCACACGCCCGCCCAGGTGTGGAAAGAGGGACTCTTGCAGAAACAGCAGCGCATGGGAACTCTCCTCAGCTACCAGCGCACCGACTACTACACCGACACCATCGACAACATCACCAGAGTGTCTATTAACTACGATGTGAAATATACCGAAGGAATTCTTAAAGAAAAATTGCAGTTTATTTTGAGAAATGGAAAATATTACGTAACTTTCTACGAATTTAAAGAAGCAGACAACTGATGGCAGAATACAGCTACGACATATTGCTCGACCGGCTTGCCGCCCTATGCTCGCAAAAAGAAAAGTCCGAGTACGACGCATACTCATACCTTCAAAAAAAAGGTGTGCCATCCGCCGAGTGCCAAAAAGCCGTAGACTACCTGGTAAAAAACCGGTTTATCGACAACCAGAGGTTCGCCACAGCATTCGCCCGCGACAAGGCTAGGTTCGACAAGTGGGGCGTGAAAAAGATTGCGGCTGCGCTGTCGGCAAAAAAAATCGACCAGCACACGATCCAAGAGGCGGTAGGGCAGATTTCGGGCGAACAGCAGAAAGAGACCATACTGGCTGAAACCACCAAAAAAGCCAAAGGAATCAAAGACCTCTCAACGCCACAGGCCAAGGCCAAGCTGCTGCGTTTCTGCGCCGGACGAGGTTATCCCCCAGCCCTGTCGCTCCAGATTATCAACCAGATTACAAACAAACAATACAACCAATAAATTTAAACTAACAATGGCATCATTACGAGAAACGATACTTGCGATAGACGACAACCCGCTGAATATAAAGATGTTGTACGAAATGCTCAATGGCGAGTACAACTTCATTTCGGCCAACGACGGCGACAGCGCCATCCAAAAGGCTGTGGAACACCACCCCGACCTTATCCTTCTCGACGTGATGATGCCTGGAAAAGACGGCTTTGAAACTTGTCGGCAAATGAAGGAGAATCCCGACATTGCCAGCATTCCAGTGATATTCCTCACCGCCCGATCCGACAAGGAGAGCCTCATCGAAGGTCTTCAGGCTGGCGCGGTAGACTACATCAGCAAGCCGTTTCGCCGCGAGGAGCTCGAATGCAGAATAAGAAACCACATCAAGCTGGTACAATCGCAAAACAACCTGCGCACCGAGCTGTACCGCCGAAACCTTGCCCAAAAGCAGCTTGCCGAAAAAACACGTCTGCTGTCGCTCGTTACCGACAATATCAACGACGCCGTGTTCGTCACCACCAAAGAGGGCTCTATCGTGCTGGCGTCGGCTGCTTGCAAAAAGATTTTCGGTATCGACTGCCTCTCTGTTATTGGCAAAAAATTATGGGAGATAGCCAACTACGACGACGAGAACGAGACCATCCGCGCATATTTCGACCGTGTGATCAACGGCGGCGAGCCCGACGGAAGGTTCATCTTCCACGACAAAGACTGGGTGTTTGTGGTAATCGAAGCCCACGCATCGGTAATCAGTTTTGCCGACAAGGAACCCGACCTGGTTGTGTTCGACGCCGACGACGTTACTATGCGAGCCAAATCGGTGTCGAGGTTCAAAAAGAACACAAAACTGCAAAACAACCTCCGACTTATAACGGTGGAGATTTCGCACATCACCAAGTTTCGCAAGTGTATGGCGTACCTCACCGAGTCGCTTTTCAAAATCACCCAGATCGACGAGCTTGTGCTGCTGCTCGGACGCGCCGACGGCAAAACCGAATACTACTATATCAACAGCAACAACGAGCACTGCCGCTACGGCATCATTCCGCCGTCGACCAAAGACTACACGCAGTTTCTCCAACTGCTCAAAACCGAGGAGAACGAGCTCATCAGCAACATTCAGGCGCCGCAGCTGCCCAGAGAGATAGCCAAGCGAAACCACAGGTTTATCATCTACCCCATCAAGGTGGAGACTCAGCTGGTGGGTGCTTTTTACATAGGCAAAAACGACAAGTCGTCGATTCAGCCCGACACCATCTACACCATTGTTACGGTAGGCGGACTAATCAAAAACCTGCTCAACAAAAACAGGTTTGAACAGCGCATCCGCAAACGCGACCAGGAGCTTCACCAGCTGTTTGAAAGTAGCGCCAACGCCATCGTCATCATCAACAACGATATGAAAATTGAGCGTCACAACAGCCGTTTCACCGAGATGTTCGACCTCAAGCAGGGCTACTATTCGCACCACGATATCACATCGCTGTTCAAAGGCGAAGTGCTCAAAAACATCACCCAGCTGCTCGAGCGCACCGCCCAGAGCGACAAATACGAGGTGGCTGAGATGCCTTACACCGCCAGCGACAACTCCAAGAGGTTTTACGAAACCACCTGCTCAAAAATCGACATGGGCAACACCAAGCTGTGGATGCTCATCATCACCGACATCACCAAGCTCAAGGATATCGACCGCGCCATATTCTCCACCATCACCACCACCGAGGAACGCGAACGCACCCGTATGGCTATGGAGCTGCACGACGGAATCGGAGCTTTGCTGTCGAGCATCAATATTTACATCAACCTCATCCTCTCGGGCGAAATGGAAAAATCAGAGGTGCGCAACATTCTCTCGCTCACCAAAAACCTTGTGGACGAGGCCATCCAGAGCGCCAAGGAGATTGCCAACAACCTCCACCCCGTAATACTCACCAGGTTCGGACTTGTGGCCACCATCAGTTCGTTCATAGAGCAGATAGAGCAGGCGGGAATTGTAAAAATCGGTTTTTCCTACTCCAAATTCAAAAAACTGGAGAACAAGAACCTCGAGCTCACGCTCTACCGCATTATCCACGAGCTTATCAACAACACCCTCAAATACGCCAAAGCGCGGAACATCGCCATCAGCCTCACAAGCCAGCCCACCACCATACAGCTCGAATACGCCGACGACGGACTGGGCATCGACCTTGGCGAAATCAAGGACAAAAAGACAGGCATGGGCATGTCGAACATCGAGGGAAGAATAAAAGCTTTGAACGGAATTTGCAATTTTCAAACAAAACCGCAAAAAGGTTTTCACGTTTTCATAGAAATTCCGTATATTGCACAAGAAAATCTAACAGAAGATACATATAATAATAGCGACAATGAACAAAATTAAAATCATTCTTGTTGACGACAAAGTCGTATACAGAAACGCGATAAAGACCCTGCTGCAAAAGCTCGGCGAGGTAGACATCATAGCCGAGGCGTCGAACGGAACAGAGTTTCTCCATATGCTCAACGTTTGCAAGCCCGACCTTGTGTTTATCGACATCGAAATGCCCGAGATGAACGGCATCGAAGCCACAAAGGCTGCGCTCAAGATCAATCCCGACCTTGTGATTATAGGTCTGTCGA
>JAGCNK010000176.1 GCA_017645985.1 Bacteroidales bacterium
TGTCGACGGTCCTTACTACTATATGGAATATATCGACGGACGCACCCTCTCGTATGTGATCAACGAGGAGCACCGTCAGGATATAAATTTTGTACGCCGTGTGCTGGTTGAGATTTTAGACGCTCTTAGCTACGTGCACAAGAAGCAGATTTTTCACCGCGACCTCAAGCCCGACAACATCATGCTCACCTACAAGGGCGACAATGTTAAGATTATAGATTTCGGACTTGCCACCGCCGACGACCTTCCCGACAACCTCAAGCGTGCGGGAACGCCCAAATATGCAGCTCCCGAGCTCAACAACAAGGCTTACACCGCCGACCAGCGTGCCGACATCTATTCGCTCGGAATGATTATTCTCGAATGGCTGGCAGGTGCTCCCGACCGTCGCAAGCTTATGGGCATCAACAACGGTGTGCTGCGCGAAATAGCCGACAAGAGCACAATGCTCTATCCCGAAGGCCGTTACTCATCGTGCGACGAGATTCTTTCATTGCTACGTGTAAACGAAGCTCCAGAACCCAAGGCCTCCGTGCCCGACTGGCTTGCCGCCAAGATACGCGAATACGCCGCCGACGGTGTCATCACTCGCAAGGAGCGCAAGGATATAGATTTTGAAACTTCAAAAAACGCCATAGATCCCAAGGCTGTGGAACTGCTTATGGACGTGGAGCTTGAAAAAGCCCGCGAGCGTATGATAGCCGCCGAAAGAAACAACCGTGAAAACGCTCAGCGCGGCATCGGATATTCACAACGCGACCAGCAGCCGCAGAGGTCGAGGCTCAAGCCTGTGCAGACTTTTATATTCCTGGTGATTATAGCAGCCATTCTTGTGGTGCTCGCTATGGAATTGAAAGAGGAGTCGGAGACCAACACACCCAAAGAGCCGCCAAGCACCGGCACTCCCGTTACAGTTACCGACGACTCAAAATTCTCAAAGGGCGAGATTGTGTACACCAAGGCCAACCTCAAACTGCGCGAACTTGCAAGCAAGAGCAGCAAGGTGCTTCAGGAATATCCCAAAGGTACGCCCGTGGAGGTTATCGAAGACGGATACTATTGGGTGGAGGTGCGTGTAAACCTCAAACGGGGATATATGGCAAAGGAATACCTTACCCACAATAAAAAATAACAGCTTTACACTCAATTGCCTATGCTAAACTCGCTAAAAAAAATATTTGGATCAACGGGCGGTGTCAACCGTGTGGAAACCTCAAGCATTCAGGGACGCAAGCCGTCGCAGGAAGATTCGTTTTACGTTTCGCCCGAAAAAGACGGACGTATGCTATGTTTTGTGGCCGACGGAGTGGGCGGACACGGTCACGGCGATTTTGCAAGCACCAAGACAGTGGAGGTATTCCGCAATGCGTTTGAGAATATGCCGCCAAACACCATAGCGGCAGATTTTTTGCGAAACACTGCCCTGGACGCAGCCCGTGAGGTTCTGGCCAAAAGCACCACCGACCCGGCTTACAAAAACTGCGGCACCACGCTTTCTGGTTTTTTTGTAACGGGCAACGCATATTACACCGTAAACATTGGCGACAGCCGTGTGTATCTCTGGAACAGAGAGTGCCTCAGCCGCGAAACCCACGACCATTCTATCGTGCAGCAGCTGTTGGATGCCGGCGAAATTACCGAACCAGAGGCGTTTACACATCCCAAGCGCAATATGATGACATCGGCTATTGGTCAGGATCTATCGCTGATGAAGATTGATGTGGAAGGTCCGCGCCCATTGGAGCACGGCGACATACTTATGGCTTTTTCCGACGGTGTGCACGACGCCCTCACCGACGAACTTATATACCGGCTTGTTAAGCGTTACGAGGTAGACGAAGGTCTCGCCGACGCCCTCACCGAATCGGCTTACAACGCAGGCGGCAAAGACAATATCACAGCAGTAGTTTTCAGATTTCTTTCGTAAAAAAACACCTTAATATATATTAGCAAAAATGAACAAGACATTAGCGGTTTTTGTCAACGACGACTATCTGACAGCGGCCATCCAGCCGTTGAAAGACAAGTTTTCGCTCTTATTTACCAACGACGAGAAAAAATTTCCATTCTATTTCTATATAAACCCCACCGACAGCAGCATCGACTACGGTTTTGACTACAAGATCAATTTCCGCGACAACAAGAGCCTCTTTGCCGGCGACCTGATGCAGGCACTCGACAAGGGTGGACAGAAAATTTCTATCGGCGGTTTCGACGAGGACTACATCGCCCTTTTCAATCCCATTATCCGCGACATACGTGATATTTTCGCCCGTGAAATGTCGAAATATGAGGAGTTTCCATTCTCCGACGCCACTGTAATCGACACTGCCATAGTGTTTAGCGAGAATATCACTCCCAAGGCGCAGACCGAGTTTCTGAACTATTGGAGGTCGAAGAACTTCAACTTTGTGAAGATTGAGAAATTCGACTCGCTCTTGCTGCAATACTACAAAGCCAAAAACGGACTCTACTGCCAGAACCGCAAGTTCGGCGTGCTGGAGGCTCTCGGTATGGATTTGAATATGTCGGTGATTAACGTTGACGGCGCAAATGTGTCGCGTGTGGCGTTCAAAAAATTTGAAGGCTACGGCGTTGACCCTCGTATCAAGGTGATAGCCAAAAAGATAGTTGACGATGTTAACCGTCAGGAAAACATCATCGACCGTGACGACGCCGCTGCCATCAACCGCGAATATATCCGCCATTACGACAAGGCTGTGAAGATTGTGGAACTGCTTGCCACGTGGACCAAGCCTGTCATCAGCCTGCAGACATCGTTTGCCGTTAACCAAGGCAACAAAATAAAGGTGAGCCTTTCGCTCGACGAAATCAACAAACTGTCGTATCTCTATTCGCGCCAGTTTTCGGCATTCTTCTCCGACAACTTCCTGGCGAAGGAAAAAATCAAGACCATCGATTTGGACAAGATTTTCCTTGTGGGCAATTCGCTCAACAACAGCACCGTGCGCAAGGAGTTTGCCAACTACGGCGAAACCAAGATAGAGGTCTTCACCGACGATATCAGCTTTATACTTGGCGAACTGTTTAAAGAGCAGACCGCGCCGCCCGAGGTTGACGAGGAGAGCACGATGTTTCAGATGGGAGCGCAGCATATCGAACAAAAGTCAGCTGTGCCGCCTCCACCTCCGCCGTCGTCCACAGCCAAGGCAACACCGCCACCGCCGATGTATATGCAGGTAGACCATGTAACCATTGCAGCCCTTTCTACCAACAACAAAGTGCTGCTCAACACCTTCGATCCGGCACCAGGCAAAGGAGTTGCCCATCAGGAGTTTGTATATATCGGCAATCATCAGTTCAAGGTGCTTTCGAGCAGCCGCACGCTCAAGGCGGGCGACATAGCCGAGCCGGTGGCAGAATTGTGGAAGACAGGCGTGCAGATAGATCTGATGATAACACGCGACGGCAAGAGTCTCGGACGTTTCCGCACTCGTCCCGTTGTAAAGATTTCGGTAATGTAATAAAGTGTTGATTATGGAAAATGTTGAGAATGAAGAAAATGTAAACCAAGCGGATCAGAGTCAGATGGTCAACCGTCTGCTTACCCTTATGAGCCAACGCGACAAGCTCGACAAGGAAATCTCCATCCTGAGGGCGGAGATTAATTCCTCGATTGCAGCCAGCCGACAACAGCATACGGCAGCCACTCCGCCGCCGTTTAAGCCTGTGGCGTCTGAATCCGAAAGCCAGCCGGCAACACCTCCTCCGTTTGAGGTGGCTCCGCCGCCTGTTCCGCCCACAATGCCCGCACCTCAGCCCGCCAATGCGGCACCTGTTGACAGCGAGCGAAATATAGGCGTTAAATGGATGGCGATAGTGGGTATCACTATTGCTGTATTGGGATTGAGCCTCTGTATCAAAATATTGTTGGATAGAGACTTGATAGGTTCTGTAGGACGAGTAGTGCTCGGATATGTGGCTTCGGCTGCAATGGTGGCTGGCGCGTTTAAAGTTCCGGCTACACGCAAGGTGCTCAAAGATACATTGCTTTTTGGAGGCGCAAATCTTGGATTTGCCATCACCTGGATAGCCTACAGTTATTTTGACTTGTTCTCGTCGCCTGTAACTCTCGCAGTTATGTGGACGATTACTTCGGCTATGCTTGCCTACTCGTATTTCAAGGACAACAAGTTGCTCTTCTCATACGCCCTTTTCTGGTTTGTTATGTCGCCGTTCTGTTCTGGCTATTCGTTTGATTCTCATACAAATAGAACGGTATTTTGGATGGTGTTCACCGTTGTGGTAAATGTGGGCTTGTGCTTTGTGTACAAGGTGAAAAAATGGTCGTCGGTGTACGCCTCGGCATTTATGGTCACCGCACTGGTCTGCCTTATAAAGTTTTTCGACGGGGCAGACTTGTCGCATTGGATCAATGTGCTCTATTTTGCCATACTCTGCGCCGTGTTCTATGCCGGAGCGGTGGTATTGCAGAAGGTAAAGCCAAACTTTGATTATACTTTTCTGTTTCTTACCGCTGTAAATCTGACGGCGTTTGCCATTTGTTCTGCCATCGAACTGCACAACAGGCACTCTGTTTCGCACACCTATTTATATATGTCGGTGGCGTTGTGCGTTACGGCGTTTCTGTTTCAGAAATTGCAGCCCGAAATCAAGGTGCTCTTTACCTCACCTTTTACCTATGCGCTTGTTTTTGCCAATGTGGCATTGCTTGTCAATTTCTTCATAGAATATTCCGAATGGTTTCCGCTTGTATTCGCGGTAGAGATTTTGGCGGCGGCGTTGGTATACTGGTTTTCAAAGGTTGACTATTTCAAGCGGGTAACTTTGTCGTTGGTGTATCTGTCGTACGCAGTGGTGTTTATGGGTCTTCCGATATTGGACTACAACTATTCCATCCCTCACAATTATTGGGTGGTGCTCAACGTCGGATTTATCTCCAAACTTGTATATATCGCAGTGTTAGTACTGATACTCAGCAAGATAACCGACAAGGTTCACAAGATATTATTCAGCCTTATTGTTTATGCCGCTGTGGCTCTGTTGGTTGCGCACGAAATCTCTATTTATTGGGATTATGTGGACTCGTATCACAGCGATTCGCAAGAAGACAATCTCGAACGCATTATGCTTGTGCTTTGGTACGGAGTGCTTGCGGTGGCGACATCGTTGCTGCCCAAAAAGTGGGAATTTCTATCGTACTGTAAGATAGCGGGTTCTGCCTTGCTTTTGTTAAATTTGCTGATGTTTTGCGCTATGGCAGTGCCGAGTCTCGCCGACCTGCGTGGCACCAATTTGGCAATTCCTTATCCTGTATGGCGTTATGTGTCGCTGGGTGCGGCAATAGGATTATCGGTTTTCGCCATTGTGCGCCGCAAGTCTCAGGCTTTGAGCCATTTTGAAATATTAACCGATATCATAGTGTCAACTGTGGCTGTTTGGATAGTTAGTTCAGAAATAATCTACTGGCTATCTAAGTCGCAAAGTGTTGACTCATACGGCATTTGGCTGAGCGTCTGGTATGGTTTGGCATCGCTGGCATTGTTTATAATTGGTTTCAAACTCGAATTAAAGCATCTGCGTATTTGCGGATTCGTGCTTTCGGGCGCAACGGTTTTGAAACTGTTTTTTTACGATATGTGGAACTCCGAATTATGGGTCAAAGCCGTAGTGTTTGTGGCTGTGGGAGTTATATTCCTGATAGTGTCGTACATTTACTCAAAATACTTCAAAAAAGAAAAACTACAAGACGATGGACAAAATTTGGGAACTGAATAGCGGCGGCAATTTTACCGACAGCCAGATAGCATTTCTTCATTCAAAACTCAACAATTTTTGCGATATTCCGCTTACGAGGATGTTGGCTCAGAGGGTTGGGGTTGATTTTGATCTGCTGCAAAATGCCCAAACGTGCGACAGCGAGTTGCAGAAAATCCGCTCGTTTCTCCGTCCGTCGCTCTCCAACCTTCACGATCCGTTTCTTTTCCGCGATATGGACAAGGCTGTGGAGAGGCTCTCGCTTGCTATCGACAATGGCGAAAAAATCCTTATCTACGGCGACTACGACGTTGACGGCACTACATCGGTGGCGCTTGTCTACTCTTTTTTGAAAAAATACTGCACTCAGAGCATTGATTATTACATTCCCGACAGATATACCGAAGGTTACGGCGTGTCGATGCAGGGCGTGGACTATGCCGCTCAGAAAGGCTGCTCGCTCATTATCGCACTCGACTGCGGTATCAAAGACAATCCCCGTGTTGACTATTCCAACTCCTTGGGTATCGACTTTATTGTCTGCGACCATCATACGCCCGGAGCCGAACTGCCCAACGCTGTGGCTGTGCTTGATGCCAAACGCGACGACAACACCTATCCCTTCAACGAGCTTTCGGGCTGCGGCGTGGGATTCAAATATATGCAGGCATTGTGCATACGCAGGAATATTCCGTTTGTCAACCTGCTCAACTATATTGACCTTGTGGCTGTTAGCATCGGCAGCGACATTGTGCCTATCGTGAATGAGAATCGTGTGCTGGCATATTTCGGATTGAAAAAACTCAACGGCGAGGAGTTTGAATTCAACAATGAGAAACTCGGTTTGCAGCCGCTGACCTGTTTCCGTGCCATTAAGAAAGAGGCAGGACTTGCCGAAAAGCACGTTTCGATGTACGATTCGGTGTTTATGATTGGTCCGCGTATCAACGCCTGCGGACGTATCGACAAGGGCAGTCAGGCTGTGCGTCTGCTTATCACCGAAGATGAGGACGAGGCTGAGGAGTTTGCCAAAATGATTTCCGACTACAACAACGAGCGCAAAGACCTTGACCGCGACATTACCGAAACCGCCCTTGAGACTCTGCGCCACGAACCCGGCAACGACACCAACGCCGCCACCGTGGTTTACGGCGACAACTGGCACAAAGGCGTGGTGGGTATTGTGGCGTCGCGACTTACCGAAACATACTACCGTCCTACAATCGTGTTCTCAAAAATTGGCGACACCCTCACTGGTTCGGCGCGTTCGGTTTCGGATTTCAACCTTTACGACGCTATCGACAGCTGTCGTAATTTTTTAACAGGTTTCGGAGGACACAAGTTTGCCGCAGGTTTGAACCTTAAATTTGAAAACTATCATAATTTTAAGACTGCGTTTCTCGAATATGTGAAAAATCATATCCAAACTTCACAGAAAACTCCGAAGGTTTTGATTGAGCAATTCATAGATTTTTCGGTAATAAATTCAAAATTCTACGACCGTTTGCAGCAGTTTGAACCATTCGGACCTGAAAACACCGAACCTATTTTTGCAACCAAAAATGTGGTAGACTGCGGAGGTTCGCGCAAGGTGGGCAAAAACCTTGAACATTTGAGGCTTGAGGTGATGGACTGCACCGGAGTTTGCCTTGTGGGCATAGCGTTCGGAATGTCAGCCTTTTACGACCGCATTCACAACGGCGAGAAATTCGATATCTGCTACACCGTTCAGCAGAATGTGTTTAGAAACACGGTTTCGTTGCAGTTGATGGTAAATGATATTAAATTTTCAAAGTGATATCATATAGTGAGTGCCTTTGGAAGAAATCTTACAAACCGGCACAAATTTCTTGCGAAACGGTTTATAACATCTTGATTAGTACCAAAATGTAGAGATGCGCTGGATAGAAAAAGTAATAAAAAAACTTATGAATTTGTCTGCCTTTTTCGCCGTTGTAGTTTAGTATAAAAACCAATGAAATTAAGCCAATAGATTCAAACAGCGAGTAGAAAACTGCTCGAGCTGTTTCCCATCCATCCACAAAAATTCTAAAGAGCGGCAGCAGTGCGATTGTTACAGCCGTTACCGCCACCAAAATGTCGCCCTTTTGGCTATGCCATTGATAAAAGCACGCCACTAGCGCATATCCGTAAAAATCGTATTCGATATTCAGGTTGTACCCCGCAATCGAAACCGCCGCCACGATCAGCACCTTGTAGAGATATTCAAACCGAACGCCCTTGACCAAGTCTATCACTCCAATCATTACCACCGACGAGGCGAGCAGAAAAAAGACGTTTAAATCGTCAAAAACGAGCGTTTCGCCGTATTTTGCCATCGAATAGGGCACTTGGCTTATCAGCGCTAGCGCGAACAGCCTGAGCCCGTATTTCAGCCTGCTGCGTGTGTGGATGGCTCCTTCGGCAAGCAGAAAACTGAAAAGGATAAAGCTCAGGCGGCCTATCATTCTCAGCAGCTGCATCTCGGGCAGCAGCACCACGCCGATATGGTCGATAAGCATCGTAACGAGGGCGATATGCTTGATATGTGCGCTGTTGAATGTGGCTGTTGGTGTCATATTATTTTTTTTTCGGGATGAGGCTGATAAAACTTAATTATCAGGATTTATTTTTTTAGTTTTAATTCTTGAAATATTGCTGTAATAGCTTGATTCAGTTATGCACA
>JAGCNK010000177.1 GCA_017645985.1 Bacteroidales bacterium
ACCACTTCGGCAAATTTAGATGTGTTGTTGTCGCGCGAGTAGGTAAGACCGGGAATGTATGTAACATCGTATTCAGCTTGCTTGAACGCAGCCAGGGGAGTAACGGTATGATCTTTTTCGCCGTCGAACACCCAAGTGCCGAGCTGGTCGTGAGGAGCATCTGCCATAGGTCCGCAGAGAAGTATCTTCTTTGCGTTTTTGAGAGGCAGCGCGCCGTTGTTTTTGAGCATCACTGCCGACTCCTCAGCTGTCTTGAGGGCAGCCACAAGATGTTCGCCGGCATATTTTACACTCTGGGGAACAGTGGGATAAGGATTCTCAAAAAGTCCGAGACGGTATTTGATTCTTACAATGTTTTTGCAAGCCTCGGTTATCTTAGATTCTTTTACCTTGCCTTCTTTTACAAGGTCCTGAAGATGGTCAACGTATGCGTTTGCCACCATATCCATATCTAGACCTGCGTTAATGGCTTTTGCAGCAGCATCTTTCATATCGGCGGCAAAACCGTGATTGATCATTTCGCCTATAGAGAACCAGTCAGAAACCACAAAGCCGTCGAATCCCCACTCGTTGCGTAGTATGTCGGTGAGAATAAGCTTGTTGCCAGTAGATGGAACACCGTCGTTGTCGTTGAACGAACTCATATAGGTGGAGCATCCAGCCTCGGCAGCGGCACGGAAAGGCGGAAGGTACACATTGCGCAACAAACGCATAGGTATAAATGTAGAATTGTAGTCTCTACCACCTGTAGCAGCACCGTAACCTACAAAGTGCTTGGCACAAGCGGCTATCGACTGCGGATTTTTAAGGTCGTCGCCCTGATAGCCTTTAACGGCGGCTGCGCCCATCACCGAAGTGAGATATGGATCTTCGCCGTAGCCCTCGGCAATACGTCCCCAGCGTGGGTCGCGGGCAATGTCGAGCATAGGCGAGAATGTCCATCTGATACCGTCAGAGGCGGCTTCGAGAGCAGAAATCTCGCTGCCGTGGCGCACAAGCTCGGGGTCGAAACTTGCTGCCTGTCCGAGCGGAATGGGGAAAATTGTCTTGTAGCCGTGAATCACGTCGCGCGAAATCAGGATAGGAATGTGCGGCGGATTGTCGATTGCGGCTTTTTGAATGCGGTGCAGATTGTCGAGGTTCGACTCGTTGAGAATGCTACCAAGAAGTCCCTGGGCGGCAAGTTTCTCCATCTCTTCCACTCCGCTTGCCGACAGCTGGTTAAGCTGACCGATTTTTTGCTCAATGGTGAGCGAGTTTACCACGCTGTCGACAAAACGGTCTTCGGCAGAGCCCGTCGACTGCGTTTTCGGGTTGCCGCATCCTGCCAAAACAACGGCGGCAGCCGGCAAAAGTTTAATAATGTCTTTGATCATAACTCTGATATTTTTTGGTTGCACAAATTGATTAGTAATTCTTGCACAAACTTACGTATTATGGTTGGTTTTTGAAACACGGATGTTGATTTTTGGCTACTGCAAAGGGGCGGAAACATCACTGCAAAACTACGGCGGAGTGGCGTTGGTTGCAGTAGTAAAAAGGTTGCCAACAAAGTGCCTGTCGAGGGTTTTGCCGTAGATTTGCAGTAGTAATTTTTCGTAGTTGCAGTAGTTTAGAAAGCGCAAAAATTTGTTGCCGCACGTAAAAGAATCTAAGTTTGCACATCCCGATTGAGGAAAGATTTTCTTAACAAACGCAAGTTTTACTTTTAATACTTAAATAACATGAAAAGACTACTAACATTGATTACAGTTGTGTGCATAACGGCAATGTCCGCTATAGCACAAGACAGCAGGGTAAGTGTCAGCGGCAAGGTAGTGTCGAAGACCGACGGAGAGCCCCTGCTTGGCGTCACAATCGCCGAACAAGGTACTACCAATGGTACAATTTCCGACCTCGACGGCAACTATACTATAATGTGTAGCGAGGGCGCGGTTCTCGTAGCCTCGTATGTCGGCTTCATTAATATGGAGCAGACAGTGCCGCAGGGCGGAGGTGTTCTCAACTTCGTGCTCGAAGAAAACAACATCGACCTCGAAGAAGTTGTGGTAATCGGCTACGGCGTTCAGAAAAAGAGCGTAGTAACCGCAGCAATTTCGGGAATCAATGCTGATGATATTCAGCAAACGAGCGTGCGTGTTGATAATGCTTTAAAAGGCATGACTTCTGGCGTAACTGTTACAGCCGCTTCGGGTCAGCCCGGTGAAGGTTCGCAAATCCGTATCCGCGGCGTAGGCACTATCAACAACTCTAATCCTCTTTATGTAATAGACGGTATGCCCGTTGATGGCGGTATCGACTATCTTAACCCAAGCGATATTCAATCTATCGAAGTACTCAAAGATGCAGCTTCGGGTGCTGTTTACGGTGCACGTGCAGCCAACGGTGTAATTCTCGTTACTACCAAAAAAGGTAAAAAAGGTGCTCCTCAGGTAAATTACAATTTTAGCTACGGTTTGCAAAATCCTTGGAAACTTCGCGATGTGCTTAACGCACAAGAATACGCTGTAATGATCAACGAAGGTCTTATAAACTCTGGTCAGGCTCCTCTTTACGATAATCCCGCTCAATACGGCGAAGGCACCGATTGGCAAAAAGAAGTTATCAACATCAACGCACCTGTTAGCGATCACGAACTCTCTGTTTCGGGCGCAACCGACAGAGTAAACTACTTTGTCTCATCTGGATTGTTTAGACAAGAAGGTATTGTAGGTGGAAATTTCGGCCGTTCTAACTATCAGCGTTTTTCGATTCGCAGCAACACTATCTACACATTGGTAGATGCCAACGACCGCAACTATCTCCACAAAGTTACCGCAGGTGTTAACGTTAGCTACTCTCATATAAAATCAACAGGTATCACCACCAACTCTGAATTTGGTTCGGCACTTGGCTCGGCTCTCACTCTATCACCTATAATGACAGTTTATGCCGAAGATCCTGCTGCTGAACTTGCAAAATACGCATCTACAGCTAACTTTGTTCCTATCTATTCGCGCGATGGATACCTCTATTCTATCGCAGGTACTAACTACAACGAAATCACCAACCCGCTTGCAAGCCTCTCGCTGCCCGGTAGCAAAAACTGGAGCGACCATATCGTAAGCAATATTTACGTTGAGGCTGGTATTTGGGACAACTTGAAATTCCGTTCTTCGTTTGGTGCTGATATGAGTTTCTGGGGTTACGATGGATACACTAAAAAATTCTGGCTTACCAAAAACAACTATGCCGACCGTTCAAGAGTTTACTCCGAATTTAACAAAAACCTCACTTGGCAAATTGAAAACACAATCAGCTACGACAAAACTATCGGAGCACACACCTTTAATATTTTACTCGGTCAGTCGGCTCTTGAATATTCAGGTCGCAACCTTGGTGGTGCAAACTACGATATGAAAGACGATAGCCAACCTCGTGCAAGCTTAGGTTTTACTACTGGTCAGCAATCCGACGGAGATCAAAGCGTATATGGTGGAATGTTTAATCCTCACACACTTGCATCACTTTTTGCACGTGTAAGCTACGACTACAAGAGCCGCTATATGTTTCAGGCAACTGTACGCCGCGATGGCAGCTCAAATTTTGGTCCCGAAAACCATTACGCAGTATTCCCCTCTTTCTCGTTAGGATGGAATCTTACTCAGGAGAGCTTTATGGAAAACCGTCCCGAATGGCTCGAAAGTGCAAAGCTCCGTTTCTCCTGGGGTAAAAACGGTAACGAAAGCATTGGACAATTTGGTTACACAGTGTTGACTTCAAGCGGCAACAATTATATCTTTGGCAACGGCGGTGGCGAAACAATTGCTGTTGGAACAAAACCGTCGGCTATACCTAACGCATACCTCTGCTGGGAAGAATCTGCTCAAACCGACATTGGTATCGAACTCGGATTCTTTCACAACGCTCTTACTTTTACTGCCGATTTTTACAAAAAACGCACCGACGGAATGCTTATGGTTCAGCCAATTCCTAACTACGTAGGTGAAAACAAACCTACCGGCAACGTTGGCGTTATGGACAACAAGGGCGTAGAACTCGACGCTACTTACCGTTGGAAAAAAGGAACATGGAACTTCCGTGTATCAGCCAACGCCACCTACCTTCTCAACGAACTTATCGACTACGGCAACGAGTCAGGCTATAGCAACTTAGACAACGTTCAAGGTATTGGCGCTATTACTCGCGCCGAAAATGGCCATCCGTTCCCATTCTTCTACGGCTACAAAACTGCAGGTGTGTTCCAAAATCAAGAACAAATTGATGCCTACGTTAATGGAAATGGCAAAAAAATCCAGCCCTACGCAACTCC
>JAGCNK010000178.1 GCA_017645985.1 Bacteroidales bacterium
ACATCCATAGCCGACAACGCTTTTTCAGAATGTACCGAGCTGACATCCGTTTCGATACCGTCGAGCGTCAAAAGCATAGGCGCAAGCTTAGTGCGTGGATGTACAAAGCTGACCTCACTCACAATACCGTCAAGCGTGGTGTATCTTGGCGACAGCATAGCCTTTGGATGCACCGCCCTGACAACTGTAAATGCCAGCTGCAAAAGTCCTACATTAGGCAAAGCATCGTTTGAAGGATGTACCAACCTGACCACAATATCATTGCCAACCACATTAGCCACCATAGGCGAAAGCGCTTTTTACAACTGCAAAAAGCTCACCCAGTACATCACCCTGTCCTCCACAATGACCTCCATAGACGACAAAGCATTCTGGGGATGTGAGTCGCTCGCCGAAATAAACCTGAAGGCACAGAGCACCAGCCTGGGAACAAACGTTTTTGAAGGTCTGCCCTCAGATTTCATCATCAAAGTACCTCCGGCCCGAATGAAGTCGTACCGTGTGGCTCAAAACTGGAGCGACTATGCCGAGCACATCAAAGCCGACGGCGCGGTAGACGAAAGCGAACTAATCGACGGCCTATACTACGAAATCACCGACTATTCTAACCACGAGGTGAAACTTGTAGGCGCTGAAACCGTGGGGTCAAAAGTGGTGATACCCGACGCAGTAACCATAGGCTCAACCGAATACACTGTAACATATATCGACGCCAACGCATTTGAAGGCACATCGGGAATAACCGAAATAATAGTGCCCGAAACTGTGCAGACCATCAGTCCCACAGCGTTTGACGGATTAGACTCATCGGTAAAGATACGAGTTTACGAAGGCAAATACGAATCCACATACAAGTACGACAGCAACTGGACAGCGTATCTTGGAATGATAGACGTGATACCCGCTGTGGCAACCTTCACACTCAACGGAATACACTACGCCGTGGTGGGAGCCGAAAAACGCGAAGTGATAATCACAGGATATGACAGCAACATGCCAGCCGACCTGTCGCTACCCAAGACAATAAAAAACATCGACAAGACATACACTCTCATCGGCATCGGTGACAGAGCGTTTAAAAATTGCGACAAGCTAAAATCCATCACACTGCCGTCGAGCCTGAAAACCATCGGCGAAGAGGCTTTCTATGGTTGCTCAACGATAAAAAGCATCACCATACCCGAAGGTGTAACCGAAATATCCGACGGGGCATTTTCGGGATGCAGCGCACTGAAAACCGTCAACTTGCACAACAAGCTCACCAAGATAGGCGAATACGCATTTGCCAACTGTGTGTATATTACAGAATTATCCATTCCCAAAAGCGTAGAAGAGATAGGCAAAGGAGCATTTCAGGGATGCGTGCGACTCAAAAAGGTAAACATTCCCGACGCATTGACCAAGATAGCCGACCACACATTCCAAAACTGCCACGCCCTCGACAGCATCAGTTTTCCCAACACGATTACCGAGATAGGCAGCTACGCATTCGAGGAGTGCTGGGCAATCAAGGTGGTTGACATTCCCAAATCAGTTCAGTCGATAGGAGAATATGCGTTTTACAAGTGTCGAGAACTCAACCTGATAGTTGTCTACACCGAAAACTGCACCCTAGGCGAACGGGCATTTTCGGAAATACAAAGTGTATACAAAATTTATGTGCCCGAATCAAGACTCGACTACTACAAACACGCCGAGCACTGGGTGACATACTCTAACAATATGCGTCCGCTCAAAAACGACGGCAAGAGCTTCCTGCTCAACGGACTCTTTTACCGAATCATCGACTTTGACAACAATTATGTGCAGGTATTCTCATACGAAACCACAGTGTCAAAGCTCTCCGTTCCCGACACGGTAACATTCAACGACAAGAAATACGCAGTGAAATCCATCGCCGACAAATGCTTTGAAAACTGCTCGGTAACCACTCAGATAACATTGCCCAAAACAGTGGAGAGCATCGGCAAGTCGGCATTTTACAACTGCGCAAAACTTACAACCGTAATACTGCCCGAAAAGCTTACAAGGATAGAAGAATACACCTTTGCGGAATGTAAAAAACTGAGAACCATAACGATACCCGACGGCGTCACCTATATTGGAGAATACGCGTTTGCCAACTGCGACCAGCTAACCACAGCCGACCTACCGGCAAATCTCGAATCTATCAACCAAGGCATATTCCAAGGCTGCCACTTCCTCCAAAGGGCGGAGATACCTTCAAAAATAGAGAGCATTGCGCCATACGCATTCACCGACTGCTCGCGTATGACCATTCTCACATTCTCCGAAAACGTACAGAGCATCGGCTCATCGGCGTTTGCCGACAACAACAGCTTGGAAGACATTGACTTTCCTGCCACGCTCACAAGCATTGGCGAGGAAGCTTTCCGTGGCTGCGGCATCCTCAAACGGGCAATAGTACGTGGCGAAAACACCACTTTGGGCGAAGGCGCATTCGACGAATGCGACAAGATAACACTCATTTACGTGCCCATCCAGGTGCTCGACCAATACAAAGCCGCCGAAAACTGGAGCAAATACAAAGACATCATCCGTCCGCTCTACTTCTGCTCGGTAAGCACCGACTATGGCTGCAGCGCCAACCAGCGTCACGATATGCTGTTAGACAGCACGATAGTGTTCACAGTAGACGACGGATTTGAACTCAAGGTATCGGTCAACGGCAGCGACGTTACCGACCAACTGGTTCAGAACGGCAACACTTACTCGCTAAAAATCATCGAGCTAGAGTCAACATCATCGGTTGACGCCGTAACATCTATCAAAAACGACGGCAACGGATGCTATGAGATTGCCACCAAGGAACAGCTCTGCTGGTTTGTGGAACACATATCAAAAACTGGCTACGAAAAATCAAACGCCAAACTGACCGCCGACATAGTGCTCAACACCAACGTGGTGGAACGTGTTAGGGACAACAAGACAGCGGAACTGCAACAGTGGTATCCCAACTTCCGCACAAGCCTCTACCACCATTTCAACCGTCAGGCGGTATTCGAAGGCAAATTCGACGGCAACGGACACTCCATCAGCGGAATTTTCATCGACGACACCACGCTCAACAATGCGGGACTGTTTCAGACTCTCAAAGGTTCGGTAGTTAACCTCGCCATCACCGACTCGTATATAAACGCCAAGTCAAACGCCGGAATCGTAGCGGGCAGCAACTACGGCTCAATCACAGGCTGCTACGTTCAAGGCGGAGCCAACGCCAAAAACAACGCCGGAGGCATTGCGGGCACGTCGGAAAGCGGAAAAATCGAAAACTGCATCTTTGATGGCACAGTATCAGGCGACAACAGCGTGGGCACAATCACCGGCAGCAACAAAGGCACAATATCGTCGGTAATATCTTACGGCGAGGCCAAAGGCAAGGCTCAAAACGGAACAATATGCGGAACCAACAGCGGAACACTGTCGAACTGCCGCTATTTCAAGGAGATAACCACCGTAGGAGCAGTCAACGGCGCCGACGACGCAGCCAACAACGTAAGGTCTGCCAACTATGTGGAGGGCGCGTCTGCCCAATTCTCCGAAGGATTATCCTCCGACCTGTGGACTGCTGGACACACCACCACCGTGTCTACTATGGCAGAACTCGGAATGCCTTATCTCACCAACTTTGCAGCCCTCTGCGAGAAAAAGCTGGAGGTGGAAATCAGAGTGGACGGATACAAAAAGACATATTTCACACACGCGGCATTTGCCAACGACGGCTACATCCTTGTAACATACGGCTACAACAAGAAAGACACATTCAAATTAGCATCGCCCGAAGTGTCGCACATACAGCCAGATATGACCAAGCCCGGAATGATAACAATCACCGGCAATCTGTACGAACTTGATTTCTCGTACAACATCCAGCTGCTTCAAGGTCCTGTGGCAGTGTCTACAGTAGACGCCAACGGCACAAAAGTATGGGGACACGCCTCAACGCTCTTCATCGAAAACGCCGGCAACAACACTGTCTGGGTATACAACCTTTCGGGAACAGTGGCAAGCCGCATCAAAAACCCCTCCGACCATTGCCAGATAACGCTCAAGCACGGTATCTACATTGTAAAAATATGCGGTTCGGTTTGGAAAATAGCCTTGTAAATTATTTATAAAAAGACACATAAAAAAAAACCGCATATCCGTGGGGAACCCGGATATGCGGAAAATAAAAAAAAGTCAAACAAAAAAAATCTTAGTTATTGCCCCAGAAGAGCTTGATGTTGTTGTCGGCAAGTTTCGACTCGTCGGGAGTGTAAACCTGAACTTTTACGCCGTAGGTTTCCATAATCTTCTTTTCAAACTCGTCGATAGTCCATTCGGGGTTGATTGATATTTCGCCAGATCTGTCGATGTCGTCGGTATGGCGAACGGCAGAAATGAGAGCGTCGTCGTCAACAAAGTGATTCTGAGTGTTGTAAACTTTGAGGCAGAATCCGTATGTAGCTTTGAAAGCCTCGCGAACAGTTTTAACCTTCATTCTTCCGTCAACCTTGAGCGATTTGCCCGAGATAACTTTGAGAGCATTGTCGGCAAGAGCTGAGTCGTCGGCAGTAGCCACCTGAACTTTGATTGCGAACACATCCATAAAAGCTTTTTCAAACTCGTCGATGCGCCAGTCGGGATTGATGGTAAACTCACCAGTCTTCTTGTCATCGTCCTGACGAACATTGGCAAGGATGAGATCCTCATCAACAAAATGGTTCTGAGTGTTGTAAACTCTCAATGTATAACCGAAAAACTTTTTGAAATTTTCTTTCAAGGTCTTCACTTTCATGCGACCGTCAACTTTTAATCCTTCCATAATAGGTGTAAAAATTTTAGTGTTAAAAATTAAATTATTTGCACTTGCAATTTAAGGAAGTTTTTGAATTAACATATCTGTTTTTGCAATTTTTTTTAATTTTTTTCAAAAAAAAACGGCGTGCAAAACTGCACGCCGCTTACACTAATATGAAATCTTTAAAACTTTTTGCGCAAGTCTTTCACTCTCACGGCTTTACCCTCAGAACGGGGCAAAGATCCCTTAGCCACGAATTTTACCTTCGGTGTGATGAGAATCTCATCCTTAAGAGCGCGGGTAACAGTCTTGTTGAGATTTTCGAGATCCTGATAGCTGTCGCTGAGCAGTTCGTTGATTTCCACCTCGATAATCATCTCGTCGTTGTCGTCGGTGGTTTGGAGGGTAATGAGGAAATCGGTAGAGAGCTGCTTGTAGTCCATGAGAATCTTCTCAATCTGCATCGGGAAGATATTCACACCTTTTAATATAAGCATATCGTCGGTGCGTCCGCGGAAACGGTCTAAGCGGCGGTGAGTACGTCCGCAGGGACATTCTCCAGGAATAAAGCGGGTAAGGTCGCGGCTGCGGTAGCGGATAAGGGGCATACCTGTGCGGTCGATAGAGGTGATAACCATCTCTCCTACCTCGCCATCGGCAACGGGCTCGAGTGTGTCGGGGTTGACGATTTCCACAATGTAGCAATCCTCCCAAACGTGCATGCCGTTTTGCTCGGGACATTCAAAAGCCACGCCAGGACCGCTCATCTCGCTCATACCGAAGCTGTTGTAGGCCTTTACGCCAAACTTCTCCTCGATACGCTTGCGCTGTTCGTCGGTGTGAGGCTCTGCACCAATCACAAAAACTTTGAGCTTGGTGTCCTTCTTGGGGTCGAGACCTTCGTCTTTGAAAACTTCGTAAAGTCTTGACGCATAGCTTGGTATAGCGTGAATAACTGTTGTGCCGAAATCTTTGATAAACTTGATCTGACGGAGCGAGTTGCCCGCAGCGGCAGGAACGGTAAGGCAGCCGAGTTTTTCAGCGCCGTACTGGAATCCGAGACCGCCGGTAAACATACCGTAGCCCGACGAGTTTTGAAAAACGTCGGTATTTCTAACGCCCACCATATAGAGACAGCGTGCGATGCGGTTTGCCCAGCAGTCAAGGTCGTGCTGAGTATGAACAATCACTGTGGGGTTGCCAGTGGTGCCGCTCGACGAGTGCAGACGCACGAGGTCTTTCATATCAGCAGCCACAAGTCCGTAGGGATAGTTGCTGCGGAGGTCTTCCTTGGTGGTGAAAGGCAGACGGCGGATGTCGTCGATGGTTTTGATGGTGTCGGGCGAGATGCCTTTTTCCTTGTAAAGCTTGCCATAGAAAGGAGATTTCATGGCAATTTCAATTGTCTTTTTGAGCCTTTCCACTTGGAGCTTTTCCAAATCGGGACGGCTCATAGTCTCAATTTCTGGTTGATAATATTTTTCGGTGTCCATTAGTAGGTTTTATTTAGTAGCAATATTTGTCGAATAATTGATAACGGGGTTGGCGTAAATCTCGATCAGCATCTTGCGCTGCATCTCCACGTCGCCCTCGAAGAATTTTGACTGATTGTCGAAATATTCCAACACAGCCTTTTTGTCTTCTTCGGTATAATGTTCTGAATAAGTGTTAGTTCCAGACAGAATGTCGGCACTCACGTAGTTGACGGGATAAAGAATGTATCCATCGTAAATTTTGGTGTCGATAAAGCGGGCGGCCTCATCGTACTGAACATTCTTGTTGGGAGCTTTGGGCAGATTGAGCAGTTCGCCGTTGATAGGCTTGCCAAGGCAGATGTTTACCCTGCCCTTGTTGCAGGTGATGCCGTAGCGCATACCCATAACGTCGTCGCGCTTGCTCTTCTTGAAATCCTTGTCCACAATCTTGTTGTAACGCTCCTTCACCTTGTAGATGTCCACAGGATCGTACTCGTAAGATATGGTCATAGGCACGATGTTGAGCTCGGCAAGGTTGGGCAGCACGTCGCCCGAAACAGCCATATTGAACATTTTGAGAAGTGCGCCCTGGGTTTTGTCGTTTCCGTCCTTGGTGCGACCCTCGCGCTGTGCAATCCAGATTGAGGTGTTTTTCTCCAAAATGGTATGACGGATATATTTCGACAGGAGGAGCGACGCATCGTACTGCTCTTTTACAGGAATGTTGCGCTTGACAACAAAAGTGCGGTTAAGTTTTACAAGGTCGGTAATCCAGGGAAGAATCAGGAGGTTGCTTCCGATTGCGATTTCCGAAGTGTTGCGTCCGTGCATCAGGAAATATGTGTTGAGCAGGGCGGAATCAAGAATGATGTCGCGATGATTTGACACTATAAGGTATCCTTTGTCGTCGGGTACATTTTCCAAACCCGTGAAAGTGAGCTCAGTGATGTACTTTTTGGTGATAGCCTGCACCAAGACAGAGATAAACTTATCCTGGAACTCTCTGACTGTCCTCAACGATTTCAGCATTTGTACAGTACGGTCGATAGGTGCGGTTGGGAAAAAATATTCCAAAGTTTTGAGAAAACCAGGCTCTACAACAAGCCTGTCAACCGCTGCACGCACCTCGCTATCGTAGAAAGGACGAATCTGGTCAAATTCTGTTTCGTTTGTATACATTGCGCTTAAAACTTAAATTTTCTGACGGATTGACTATAGCAAACCGCGTTGCAAAATTAAACTAACCTTTTTAATTTGCAATAAAAAAATGCATTAATTCCTATCCCACCAATTCTTGTTGAAAATCATATACCCTATGTTGAACATAAAGTAGAAATGCGAGCTACCGTGGGGCATATATCTGATATTGAGCGCCATAGGACCAATAAAAGTATTATAAAACAATGTGGCGTTGAAGAAAAACTCACGACCAGAAAAAGCGTCGCGGCGTTCGGTGCGGTAGTCGCCATTGTCGTCGGCTATGAGGAAATCTTTCTGATAAGGCTGAAAAACGTGACCGTCTAACAGCAGATGCAGGTTGCTGTACACCCTGAACAACATTCCGACGCTGCCCGCCACATATTTTTTGGAACGGAAATCCTCAAAAATCACCGTCTGCGTGTAAGGCGTGGGACGGTAGGCGTTGGTGGCAAGAAGGTCAGCCATAGAGTTGCATAGCGTGTCGTGACGGCTGAAATTGCATTCCAAGGTTATCGGAAAAGTTACACGTCCCCTGTGGAGCGCATAGTTCTTGTAGTCGAGGGTGACATCCCAAAAATAGTTTGACTTAGTGTCGGACGATACCAGCTGCTCAGCCGAAGTGCCCTGCGAAAACTTTTCGGTCAACGATGTCACCTTGGCGCGGACAAACACCTCCGATCCCTTGGTGGGATACATTCTGTTGTCGAGAGTGGTGCGCTCGTAGGTAATATGCGCTCCGCCATATTCAAGCAGCGACTTGTCTAACCTGTCGGTAGAGCGGAACTCCTTGTTGAGATAGTACTGCTGCTTGTATACGCCCATAGCCGGACCAATCGTAACCTTTCCCGACATTCCGAGCGGAAGTCCGAGGTTGGCGTAGAATCCGCCGTCCTGCTTTATCATCATAGCGTTTCGGGTGTCGATAAATCTGATGTCGGGGTCCGCCTCCATATAGTTCCAGCGGTCGAGCTGCAATCCGCCCTCCAAATAAAACAATGTAGGATATGTGAAATACGACCTCATCGCCACCTTGCCGGCATTGTAAAAACGTCCGAAATATCCATTGCCCCAGAAACGGATAGGAATCTGTCCGAAAAACAAGTGCTCCAACTCCAAAAACATCTCCGAAGTGGACGACGAAGAAATTGTGCCTCCGATTTTTGCGCTGATATTCTTGCTGCGTGTAACGTCAAGATTCAGAGAATAATAGCCCGACTGGGGTTCGTATGTGGAAGAGGGATAAAGCTTGTCTAAAGTGGGGTCGGCTATCAATCGGTAAAAATATCGCCGAGTGGCATCCAAATCACGCGGCGCATTGCTCCAACGGCGAAAAAGTCCTGTAACATACTTGCTGTGAGCACGTTTCAAACCTGTAATATTCACATTGTCGAACTGAAACTCCGGCATCTTGCTCTTAAACTCCTCACGCTTAAGATGCACTTCGGTAGAATCTACACGACGGTTGACAGCCTCAAGAATCTGAGGCATCTTTTCCATAGCCGCCACATAGCCTTTGAGGATAATCTCGTCTGCCTTGGAAAAATCCAACGTACTGATACTCAACACATCGGGTACAATCATCAAACCTTTGCCCTCGGGAATTGAGTAGTCGCTGCGGTCCATAGTCATATTAAAGATCTGCATCATGAGGTCGTCCTCGGAGGGGTTTTCGTTGTTGTCGCTCACCTGCACACCTATAATATAATCAGGATTGAAATCATTTTCCATAGCGTCGATGGGGAAATTGTTGTAGATGCCGCCATCGTAAAGAAGTCCCTGCTCATATTTCACAGGCTTGAAATACAGCGGAATAGCCATCGACGAGCGCACCGCCTTGCTGAGATTTCCGTTTTTGAAAATCACCGACTTTTTGGCGTAGATGTCGGACGCGGCACAGCGGAAAGGCACCATCAGACTGTCGAAATTGTAATTGGCGGCAGCCTCGCCCCTACCCATAATCTGCATAAAGGCAAAGTCCATCTGATATCCAGCCACAATGCCCGTGGGAAGATAAGCCTTCACCACAGTGTCGCGGTTGAGACGCAGACGCAGCCATTCGGCACTGAGGTCTTCCTGCATAAAAAAGTACTTGAGCGAAATGTCGGTCTCGCCATTGAGCCACATCGAAAAATCTTTGGAATGAAACAGAGCCACCATCTCGTCTGTAGTGTAACCAATTGAATACAAAGCTCCTACAATGCTACCCATACTTGTTCCGGTAACATAGTCGATAGGAATTGAGTTTTCTTCCAAAGCCTTGATAACGCCGATATGCGCCAGACCCTTGGCACCTCCGCCGCTAAGCACAATGCCCACCTTCTGGGCGTTAAGTATTGTAGAACTGATAATTAAAGCAAAAAGAATTAGAATCTTCTTCATTTTAGTATTGTTATAATATCTTTGTTGATACAGTCCAATTTAGGAACAACGGTAATGCCACGCTGGGCGCACTCCTTCATCATCTCACGCGAAATAGCCGAGAAAAGCGCCTTCATAGTAAGTGTGGAATTGGAAAACGCCGACTGCTTGATGGTGGAGAGCAGATAGTGTGTAAATAGTCCGTGGCGCGACTGCTCAATAAGCGGATTTGCCTGCTCGCCCGCCGAAGCGTAGAAAACAGCCATCTCGCCGTCGGAACTGGTAAGCACCGGCAGACTCGGAAGATTCCAAAGCGTTCCGCCGTTCTCCTCAAAAGGCTCGCCTGTGCGTGTTACGCCCGAAAACGATGTCTCAAAAAAGCATATCGCCGTTTTGGGACGCAGATTGTGTATCACCCTGATAATCTCTGACACGGGGTAGCCGGTATGCTCGGCATCGTTGGCCCGCGAATCAGACAATAATATATAAGGTGCGCTCGACTGCGGATTTACCGAGCCGAGACCCGAGAAATAAAAAATCACGTGGTCGATACGGTTGGTGGAGATATGCTCCAGCTGACCGTTGGGTTTGAAAATATTCACCATCCTTGCCTTGGTGGCGTTCTGGTCGGTAAACAGGATAATGTTCTGACGGGGAATGCGCAGCACCTTGGTCATATAGTTGTAAAACACCACGGCATCGTTCGACGCATACTGAGCGGCAGGCAGGTTGTTGTATTTTTCTACGCCGATGATAATGGCGCAGGTGTTGTCGCCCTGGTTGAGCGTGGTGGGTATTCCGTTGTTCACATCGTCGATAGCCCGCTCCTTGAAATTGATTGTCACCGACAGATCCTTATGGTCGATAGAGGGAATGCTGGTGTTGACAGGCACTTTGAACGGAATCTCCTCGGCGAGCTTTCCCGCCTGGTCTACAATGTCTAACTTGAACACCACGTCGTTGGCGGCAAACACATTGTCGACAAAAAACTTGAACTCGAGCTTAGCCACCTCGTTGTACGAAACGGTGGAGAGGGGAATCTTTTTGCCCGAATCTATAATCCTCACGCCAGTGGACTCCGACGAGATATACGCCGAATACGACTGGGCAGTGGTACGGGCTGTATTTTTTAGCGACACAACCATCTTGACAGTTTCGCCACGGTTGATACGCGAATTGCCGTTGCCGAGCTTCACACCGTCAGAGTCGATACCGTCGTTGATGGCGTAGCCCGACACATGCAGCTGCACAGGGTCGTTGCTCACCACCTCGTACTGCTTAGTGCCAAACACTCCGAAACTGGTAACCTCCACATCCTGACGTCCGTAGAGTACAAGACCGAGGTTGTCGCCATAAAACTTTTCAAAAGGAATATGGGCAGCCAGGCTGTCGTTGATAAAAAACACGTACATCTTCTGCTGGTACTGCACGCGGAGCTTGTTCTCTTGTCCTCCCTTGCGTATATTCCTGCACACGGTGGGTTTCACCAGATATTCGTTTTTTCCTCCGGCACGAGCCTCGCGCACAAAGAAAGAACCGTTGTCGGTGATCACAAACGAGAAAAATCCGTATTTTCCCTTGCCCCACACAATGCCGAAGCCGCCGTTTTTAGCGCCCGACTTGATTCTGCCGGTGGTCTCGATAAAGAAATTGCGCCCGGGATGCAGCTTGGTGGCTATGTCAAAAGTCTTGGAACCTGTCTCGCGGTTGTACTTGAGGTAGTAGCGTCCGTAGCCAAAGCTCGACGAATAGTCGGGAGTAGACTCCACAGGCCATCCGAGCTGGTTGCTCATGAATCGCTCGTTCACAATAGTCTCCTTTACCTGCGCCTGCGTAACGGATACGGCAGCAGATAACAGCATTGCAAATAATATGGCAACCGCTCGGCACATTGTGTAGATGAACTATTTGTTAAAATTTGATAATCAGAGTGATAATGATAAGCAGAATTATCGCACCAATCATTCCTCTTCCCGCCTTGTACATATTGTTGCGGGTAAAGATGTAGAAAACCAGAAGGTCGGGCAAAGCGCATAGGCTCACGATCTTCATAATCACCTCAGGTTTGAACTGGACGGTGAAAAAGGTTTCCAAAGATACTGTGGGATAAAACTTTACATACCAAAATAAAAGCAATACCACTGCCGGAACCACTATGCCCGACAGCATTCCGAACCATACGGTGTCGTACTTGTTGATTTGTCCTCTTTTATGTGTCTCCATTTCTATATTAAAATTTGTGCAAAAGAAATTATTTTTTTACAAAAAAACAAACCGGCGGTGTAAGCAAAAAAATAATAATTAATTCAGAATTATTAAAATGCCTTACAATCGGAGAGATAGTAACTTTGCAACAAGAAAAAAAGAGATTATAAAAGAAAAAACAATGGACAAAAAATTACTTACGATTACTGCTGCGGCACTGCTTTCGGGCGCATCCTTGACCGCCGCCGCACAAGAGAAAAGCGAGGAGAGCATACGCAACCATTCGCTCTACAAATCACTTTTAGACGTGGAGGCATACAACTACGCCGCCGCACCGTTTCAAGAACTCTTTACCAAAGACCCCAAGTACAGCAAACAGATGTACATCGACGGTGTGAAAATATACAAAGGACTATACGCACAGGCTGCCGACGCAAAAGCAGCCAACGCCTACGCCGACACCATCAAGGCTATATATATGCAGCGAATCCAATATTTCGGTGACTCTGCCAACGTGCTGGGACGCTGCGGTATCGACATTATGAAACTGCGCAAATCTGACAACGGATATATGGAGGCGTTCGACCTTTTGAACCAGTCGGTGACGCTCTACAAAGGCGACCCTGAAATATCGGTGGCTTCGTCGTATCTGCAACTTGCCACAAGCCTTGCCGCAGCCAAGAAAATCACCGTGTCGAAATACTGCCAAAGCTCTATGCCGGTGCTCAACGCCCTGTACACCAACATAGCCTCGGGCAAAAAAGACGCAACATACGCCAAAAACGCCGAGTCGGTGTTTAACGCTGTGAAAAACGGCAGCGCAAAACTCAATCAGAAACTTCTGGTAAGCACCGTGGACTCGCTCACCACACAGAGCGACATCGACAACAACGCCGCCATACTCTGCAAGGTGCTTCAATGCCTCAACTGCGACAACAGCGACTCGTATGCCAAGGCATCGGAAATTATGTACCAAAACAACCCCACAGCCGAGGCTGCATCGGCAATTGCAAGATTCTACAAACGCAGCCAAAAGTGGGACAAAGCCGCCCAATACTACCAGGAGGCAGCTCAGAAAACCACCGACGACCTTCAAAAATCCGACTATCTGTACGAAACAGCATCGGCGTTCGGTATGCTGCACAAGTATTACGACGCAGTGTCGTTTGCCAAAAAATCCGCAGAGCTCAACGCCTCCAACGGCAAGCCCCTTCTGCTGATAGCCGCCATATACGGCGCAAACGCACCCAGCCTTGCAAGCGACGCTTTTGAACGTGGCAAAATCTACTGGGTGGCTGCCGACTACGCCGCCAAAGCCAAACGCGCCGACTACAACCTCAAAAACGAGGCAGAATCGCTTATCAACAAATACGCCCACCAGTTCCCATCCAAAGAGGAGGCTTTTATGCACTCTGTACAGGGGGGACAACAAATAGAGGTGGAAATCCTTAAATTTAAGGAATCCACCTCTGCTAGATTCTAATCAGTTTAAACTTATATCCTATTGAATAATGATGCGTTTGGTGACTGTCCTCGAGGGCGTTGCCAAACGTATTAAATATACGCCAGAGCGTCCTGTAAGGTCGAACATCAGAGAGCTGCAATTGAGCGTCTTGGTCATCAGCACCTTGCCCGAAACGGTTACCAGTGTCATCTGTACTGTGGTCGACTCCTGAGTGAGAGCCGAGAACTCAACAGATACCGGGCCGTGCGAGGGAACAGGATAAACCTTAACATCCCAATCATCGTACAGATCCTGATCAAGCACAGGGTACATCACCTCTTCCTCGTTAACTGTGGGTTCGTCCACAAGCGGAAGCATATTGTCGTACAGAGGATCAGAAACATTGTCCTGACCGTCGGACTGCGAAACGTTGAAATCACTAACGTCGACAACCTCGGGCAGTGTCACATCCAAGAAATTAGGCTCTAAAGGCTCCACTCTCGCAGGATTGGGGTTGATGATGATAGGCGTTACGGGATCTTCAACAGTATTCAAATCGTCGAAATTGTTGACATCGGGAGTGGTCTGCGAATTTGACTTAGAAGCTATCTTGATAGTGAAAGTCAACGGTGCTGACTTGGCTCCGTGGCTGTCGGTGGCGGTGATGGCTATATTGTAGACACCCTCATCGCTTGCCGCAGGCTGACCGCTGAATGTACCGGTCTGGTAATCGTAAGAGAGCCAAGCGGGCAATGCAGAACCATCCAAAGATGTAACATCCACGCTAGCAATATAATCGCTCGGGTCGTTGTCTACAAAGAGGTCGGTGCCAAGGGCAAGTTCAAACTTCTCGTCGTAAGCAGCCTTGGTGTCGGCAACCGAAACCACAGCCTCAGGAGCGTGGTTGGGTTTGAACAAGAGTTTGAAACGCGAATTGTTTGTTCCAGCCTCCACATCCACTGTGCAAGAATAACCTTCGGAGATGGGTGTGATAGTTCCGTTCTTGGTATCCTGGAGATATACAATCACGTCTTTTACAGTGTTCACTGTCACCGAAAGAGTATATTTGCCGGAGTTAACGGCTGTGTATCCGAGACGAATCTCGCCGCCGTCCTTAACCGAGGAAGGAAGACCGTTGGCCACAAGCGGAACTTTGTGCTCGCTGCCGAAAGAATAGAACGACAGCATTTTTTTGATATTCGCTTCCTGCATATAGGCATCGAAGCGCGAATCGATACCCTCGGTAGCTCCGTCGGCAAAGTAAACAACGCTCTGATATTGCTTACCCTTGCCCGATGTAAGGAACACAAGTTTCTCCATCTCAGGCTTAGCATCTTGGTTGCCGCTCTTAATCTGAGTGTAAGATTTTCCATGGCAACGGCTCTCAGGCGGGAATGTTACATTGCCGCCCTGGGTCAAAACATCCTTGGTAGCGTGAACAAAGAAGCTCTGTCCTGCGGCTATGTAGCGGCAGTTATCGTCGGTAACTGCACCAACCTGAACACCAGGACCAACTGCGTATGCAACCGGCACGTTGTCGATACTGTTGTGCAGATAGATAACTGCGTCCACATTGTTGAACTCCAATTTGTTGGCATCAAACGCCGACACATAAGGATTGGCGATGAAGTTCCATCCGTCGAGCATATCGGCCTTGTAGCCTTCGGCATCAAGCACGTCGTTGGCGGTAAACTGAACAGGCACTACAACCGACTGGGTAGCAGCATTTGCAAGAGGTGTGCCGGTGAACGAAAGTGCGTGAGCCTTCAACTGCGGGCTGCTCAGATAGCGGTAAGGCGTAGTGAGGTTTGTCGGATCAGGTTTGTCAAGCTTTACCCAACCATTAGCCAAGATAGCAGGATTAGAAGATTCGCTCTCGTTGTCCTTATATGAATATGTGTCAGTATCGTCCAAATTTTGATCCTCACGGTATTTGTAGATAAACGCACCATAGAGGAAGTTAGACACATCGCCGTTGTAGCCAGTCACGGGAACGCACATACGCTCATACTCCCAACAGCGTACAAAACGTTGGAAAGTAAGCTTGCCGTTAAATGCGCCGTTGTATACAAGCGAACCAGTGGGCGCGATAGAACGGTTGTCGTCGGCAGCCTTGGTGGCAGCTTTGAGTGTCAGTCTTGAATCACTCGACACATCCACATCGCCAAAAACTGTGAGACGTCCGCCAGTTGCTACGCTGAGCTTGCCGCCGTCGCACAATGTAAGATCGTGGCAGATGGCAGAATCTTTGTTCTCGGAAATTTCGGGCCAATGCAACGGATTGCCGCCGATTTTAATGTCGGTGCGTTTTGTGGGAACAAATCCGATAACCCAGTTTTCCTTATCGTACCAGTCGGAGCTATTATCGCCACCCCAGCTATAAGGCCAGGTGGTCTGGAAACCGAACGAGAACAAGTCGGGAGCAGCCTTGTCGGAAGTGATAGTCATAATTTCATCAGATTCCACATATCCACCTTCGCCGGTTTCCACTGCGTTAGAACCAGAAATCACCCATTTGTCTTTGTTTTCGCCAGCCTCACGGTTGAAATGAACCTGACGAAGGTCTTGAACATTCAGCTGTTGGTTCTTGATGGGCGACCGTCCGTCCCAACGGGTAAGAATCTGAGCCTTATAACCAGATTCGTCGCCATAAATGCTCCAAAATTCGTTAGTAGACACCGAGAAGAGGTCGGAAGAGTACTGATCCCAACAATAAGGAGAGTCGTAAAAATACTGCACTGTCCAATAAACCGATCCAGTGGTTGAAGTACTCTGGATAGTAAGAGGACCGTAACGCAAATCTCCGTTAGTGTTGCCCACGGGGAAAGTGTAGCTTTCGCCATTGTTGATACGTTTGCGGAAAGGTCCGTCAACATAGGATGTCTGACCAAAACCGATCACGCTGTTTTCCTCTGGATTATCCAATGTGAGCAAGCCATTTTCGTCGCAAGGATTGATAACGCCCTGAACAAACTCGATAGTGTTGTGAACAAACACATCGTTGTAAAGATGTACACCTTTAGGATTGTCAACCACCATATTGAAAATACAGTTGTCCTTTGTAAAGTTGAGACCAGTAACCTCTTGCCAGTCGTCGCCATTGAAAACGAACTTGCTCTGACCAAGGTTGCCAGTGGTAAAATGTCCGTGCTGATAGTTCAAATCGCCTTTGAGCGAAATTACTGCATTAGCCTCGTTGTTCACATTGCCGTTGATGGTAAAGTCGCCAAGAATCTGGACATTCATATTCGGGAATTTCTTAATCTCGCCATCGTCATTGCTCTGAATAATAAGGTTGTTTACCACTGGCATCTGTTTCAAGATAGAATATCCAGTGCCCTCAGAGCCGCCTCCGTAGTAATGCAAAGTACCGCCGTTAGCAGAATTAAATACGTCGTATACACCGGCGGGAAGGTCGCCCGTCTGAGATTTGAGCGTACCAGTGCCCAATACAGTGCCGAAATCGTTGTGCATCGAAAGTTCCTGGTCGAGCACTGCGCCCTCCTCTATGTAAACCTTGCACTCTGTAACGCCGGTAGCACCGACACCCGCCATAGTCACATTATTGAAAATGTGCACCACTGCCTGCGAGGGGACAAAGTTGACAGGATTGCCCTGAACTCCATTAGAATACTCATACCATATTGGCGTAGTCCAATCAGCAGGATCACCATCAATTGTACCAACGGCGCAATATTCCGGCACACCGGCGGTAATATCACCTGGGGTAGAACTCATATATTTACCAGAAAGTCCGTCGGATGAAACATTAGAGAAACTGAAATTAAGTTCTCTTGCACCATTGTTCCAAACTCCACTACCGTCAAACTTTTTAAATTCATCGGTGGCATCGCAATGGAATACACCAACCATAGACGAAGGAACAGGTTCTGAATCACTGAACTTGAATTTCAAGTCGACATTAAATTTAGAAACATCCTCTGCCTTAACAGTCCAGAAATATCCATACGTACCGTCGCCTGCTTTACAGTTTGTCATTTCGTTAACTGGACGTATTGTAAGAGTAGCTCCGACATTTCCAGTTGTTGTTGGTTTAATCTTCACAGGAGTATACTTGTTGGTGGTACCGATTGGAATAAAGTACTCATTAGCAGAACCGTCGAGTATCTTGCGAACGCCGCCTGTGGCGTATGCGTCGGTAACCAGAATCATATTGGTGGCAGTAAATGTTTTTCTATCACCAGAACTATTCATAAAATGTGCATCCTTGCCCATAGTTATTGTGCAAGTACCAATGTCGAAATTACCTTTGCTCAATTGGAATCTCTTAACTACGGAAAAACTATTGCCAGTAGGTAGTTTAACGCCATTTTCATTATCAATAACAATCTTGACGAAACTGCCGTTGCCATCAGATTTCAAAGTCTGCAACGAAGAGCCTTTGAAGATGAATCCATCGGTAGAAGCATTAGAATAACCGACACAATCATAATAAGCATTGTTTACGACATTGCCCTTGGCGATGATACATTTGCCACTAAACGTTCCTTTAAGGAAATCAGCCTGATTATCGATGGTGATTGTGTTGGCAAAAGTAACTTTGTTGGTGGTATTTTTAACAAGATTGCAGAAAGTGATGTTGCCCTTGATAGACTGGTCGGCTGTGCCACAAACGTAGGTGGTGTTATCTTCGTGGATGAAATTACCGAAGCAATCAGCATCACCTTTGAGATAAAGATTGAAACCGCCAGCAGAAAAATTGCTTGAAGATTCAATTGTTAGCTTACGGTTTACAGTGAGGTCGCCCATCATTTTGAGATACGATTCTCCAATAACCGAAAGACGAGGAATCTCAACCTTAGAAAGTATAGTTGTGGGATTAGTCTTTCCAGCATCTAAAATAATTTCGGCGTCCTGATCGATATTGCAAATGTTAGGATTGATATTGATGTCGGGAACTCCACTTCCATTAATATAATTCTTAATTACGAGTTTAGATTTGGGCGCCATAGTAAGCGAACTCATATTTACAAGGTCGAAAATGCCGCGAGTATTTTTCACAATAGTCTCATTGGTGCCGACATTTAGCACAGAATTAGCATCATTTAAAAACAAACTGATAGAACCACCGGCGGCAACAGGTGGACGGAACTGCGCGCCCACGTTCATAGTGGCATTACCGATGTGAAGTTCACAGGTGGCAGATTCGGTATACACGATTGATTGTCCTACATTCCATACCGAACCACCGTCTAACTTAAGACCTCCAGAAAGAGTCATACCAGTATTCAAAGTATACTGAGCCGCGCCTGAAGTTTCCAAAACTGCGTCAGCTTTAATTTCAAAATCATCACCATCAGGACTCAACAAATAATTTCTGGAGGCTGTATTGTTATTAAGAACCAAACGACCGCTTGTCATAGTGATGGGTTTGAGTTTGCCATCACAACTATCAGGTTCAGCAGATTTCAACGTAAAATCACGGTTGATGGTAAAGGATTTGCCTTTTTCTTTGTTCATAACGATTTTCCAGAAATTGAGAGTGGCTTTTGTCTTGTTTGAATACCCATAATCCGACTCGTCAAGTACACCATCAATATTGCCGTTCAATTCCAAAACAACACCTGTATAGGCAGAATTTTCAGTACGATGGTACAATTTTAAGAATTTGTTGCTACCTGTACCAGTGATAATACTATCACCAACAATAAGACGGTGCTCCAAAAGTTTGTTGCCACAAACACCATCAATGCAAATTTGACGTACATAATTATTATAAGAACCTGAGTTGCCATTAGTAGCTTTAAACGAGAGATTGCGTTTTACAATCAGATTGTGAGGATTGCCAGATGCATTGAAAACAATTGACGCACCCTCAAAATCACCGATATATAAATCACGACCAACTGTAATATCTTCGTTCGCAATATTTGAAGAGAAAACAAGTTGAATAGAACCACGCATATTCAAATCGAAATTGACATTCACAGGACAGCCAAACTTAAACGAACCTTTTTGACTATGACCCTCGAGAGCTAAATTTGGAATTTCTTCATAAGTGTTCAGACCATTAATAACAGAAGATGTCTTGTACATAATCCAAGAATGTTCGTTCTTAGCAAAATCTGACATATCATCTATTAGTAGTTTATCCTTCTTAGTGTCGGTAATAAACTGACAAATAACACCTTCACCTCTAACTATACCTGCAATAACCTGACATCCATCTGATACCTGTACACGCGGAGTATGCTCCAAGTCATCTATGAGATAGTTATATTTGTCTGAAGGAGTAGTCATTGGATCGCCATCAACAAAAACAATCTGTCCAACCTTAAATGGTTTATTTTTATCATCAACATCTACTCGATTGATATAAATATACACAATGTCGTGGTCAGAAGGTTTATCAGTATCTGTATTAGTAGTAGTTGATAATTCTCCGTTCTCATTAATCTTGACCCAAAGGCCAGCTTTATACCATTTAATATAGTCGCCTTGAAACTTAAATTCGTCTTTTGAAGGAACAAGAGCTGGATTAGTTCTCCACATAGTGATATTATAATCAACATTCTGCGCACAAGTAAAATCTCCTGATATTAATCCGAAATTGGCGTTTTTAAAAGAAAATGTTTTGCTGCCATCAACAGGGATTTCTGATTGTTTCCATCCTTTTAATGCAACAAGACCTGCCGCAAGATATTCAGTTGAAATTGTAGTGTAATTGGTAAAATTGTACTGAACCGAACCATTGGGCACTTCGTCGAAACCGTTCTGAAAAACTGTCCAAAAACGCTTCATATTAGCGTCAGAACGCAAGTTAGGATGCGATTTACCAACAGCATTAATCTGAACAGAGCCTGTATAGTTCTGTGGCAGCATATTGCGATCTACAACTATCTGAGCAGGGGTGTATTTGTTACCAAGAGAAGGTTGGTAGTCACCGATAGGATAATTGATGGTTGTTTTATCCTCACCTTTAGTCAGAGTAAAATGCAAGCATAATCCACCGCTAACCTTTCCATTATTCAGGAAGAATTTATTAGCTCCATCACCACTCAATGTTCCATGAACCTCAAAAAGATAGCCGTTGAGTTCTACAAGTTGAGACGAGGTTTCGTCAAACACAAAGTTCTGGGTGATAACAGGACCTTTAAGAATAAGGTTTTTCTTACCTGCATAATGGAGGTTTCCAAAACAGCAGGGATTGTGCAACGGACTTGTAAGTATATGGTTGTCGTCGATATTCTCAAGTATGATATAGCCTGTGGTGCTGCTGATACCGCCATTCGAAATGCTGATATTGTTGGTAACATTAATATCAAAACCAGCGTTAACAAGTTCGCCGCCAGTAATAGTGAGGTTTTTTAAAACCTTGAAACCTTTATTTGTTGTAACAGTGGCGGTTGGCGATGATTTGCATATTGTCAGATTTGTAAATGTGAAATTATCGGGCAGAGTCAATTCTGTATTGCCGTCGCCATTGAAATATGTGGTGTTGTTGGTGCATTGAAAAGAACCGGCGCAATTAAGGTTGCCAGCCACATACACATCGGCGTCGTTGTATACAATAGAGCAATTTTCACCAATGGTAAGATTGCCGGTAACTGTGAGCGGGTATCCCGGCTCAGGTTTCACCGACATAGCATGGTCGCTCACGATGGTCAGCGACGGAAAAGCGGCAGTACTCCAAAGCACAACTTCTTTGCCGACTGTGGATTTCAAAACCACTTCTCCCCCATTCACACTGCAGTTGGCACTCGACGAAAGTATCTTTAATCCACCGTGATTGATGGTCAGCACACCGCCTTTCATAAGGAATCCGCTGTTGGCATTATCGAGTCGGAAACACATTTTTTGATCGTACTCATTGTCAACCAATACGTTGCCGCCAATCTGGTAATAGCTGCCATAATCATCGTCATCGCTGCCGTTTTTGATGTAGGCCGCTTTCAACTTGCCGCCGTCCACCTCCAAGATACCAGACTTTTTGAGTGTGATACCGTCGGTATTGTCCATCGCGTTTACCACGCCGGTGTAGGCCACCTGAAGCTTGCCTTCCACAAAGATAGCGTTCTTAATCGCAATAGAGTCGTTGAGAATACCCGCCTTTACGTATATGGTAGAATTGGCGGGAATGGTGAATTTCTGCTTGTTGAGAAACGGAATCACAATGTTGGAACCAATCTCCAATGTGCCGCCGTTGAGTATCAGGTTGTTGTCGCCATCGTATTCGGCTGGTCCGTAGAGATGAAAGTTCTGCTTGTTGTATGCAGTAAAACGCAATATGTAGTCGTCGCTTGTGCCTTTTTCCATATAGATGGCATAAAAGTTCGTGGTATTATTGCAACTCACTGTCTGATTGTGCGTTGTGCTATTAAAATGCACATTTACATGGTCAGTTTTGTCTTTCTCGTCGAGATAAATAGTGCGGTTGGTAAACTTAACCGTGCCGTCGTTGCGAAGATCTCCGCCGATATATAGGTCGAAAACCTCAGAAGCGGCGTCAACCGACACCGAGCAACTATTGTTTACTTGAAAATCGCCTTTGACATGGACCTGATTGAGGGTGTTTTCGGATTTAAAAATCAGAGAGCCGCCGCTAACTACCGACAGGTTGCCGTCGATATTGATGTTGCCGGCAAATGTAACGGTGGAGTTGTTGATTTCGAGATTCGAGTATCTGTAACCCGATGTGAGCGAAACTGTAGCACCTTGAAACACTGTAGTGCCGCCGTCTTCCACAAACTTATTGTTGTGCACATCAGGATAGTTTTCCATATGTAGCACGATACGTCCGTCGCCTTCGATTGTATTAAGAACCTTGTGGCCGGTTTTGCCGTTGAGCACCAGCTCGCCGTTGAGCTTAAGGTTCAAACACTCAATCGTGTAATCTTCGTCGGGCACGGTGATAGATGCGCCAGGTATGATGAACACATTGGTGTTGGCATCGGGAGTAAGTTCACCAGGATTGATAAAATTGATTCCAGACGGGTCGGTAGTCCATGAGTTAAAATCCGTCCACTTGCCAGAGCGATGACTGTAAAGGTTAATTGGGTCGTCATCTGCTGCAAAACAATTGGCAAAAGTTGTCAAAATAATCCATATTGTAAAAATAGTTCTCATTTTATTATATATCATTAAATAAGGTTGCTACATTATTGATTTCATCTATATTTATACGTAAAAAAACCACTAAGGTTAGCGCAAAACGGCATTTCGTTTATTTCGCACACCTTATATATATAATAAAAAAAAATAATACCTTTGTAAATCAATAACCAAAACGATATGGACGCCATACTCACCACCGAATCATTGTCGATAGGCTACAACCGCAAGCCGATAGTCAGCGGCATCAACCTGCAACTGCCAGGAGGATGCCTCACCGTGCTCACCGGCGAAAACGGCACAGGAAAGTCCACCCTGCTGAAAACATTCACCAAGATAATTAAGCCGGTTTCGGGCGAAATCTTCATTCAGGGGCGTGAGATAGGGTCGATACCGTCAAAGGAATTTTCAAAAATGGTGGCTGTGGTGCTTACCGACCGTCTTTCGAGCGAAAATTTTACAGCCTTGGAGGTGATTTCGTTCGGACGCAGCCCGTACACTGGATTTTTCGGACGGTTGTCAGCGGATGATTACTCTATTATAAAAGGTGTGGCTGAGGAGATGAAAATAGAGCCGCTCCTACCCCAAAACTTTTACGAACTATCCGACGGACAAAAACAGAAAGTACTAATAGCCAAGGCGTTGGCACAAGAGGCGAAACTGATAATCTTAGACGAGCCCACTGCGTTTCTCGACTTCAAAGCCAAGGACGAGATTTTCGCCCTGCTGAAACGCATAGCCGAACAAAGAAACATAGCAGTGCTTGCCGCCTCGCACGACATATACCAGGCGGAACACTACGCCAATGATTTCTGGATAATTGACGGGGATGGTATAAAAAATAGTAGAGACGTGCCCTGGCGCGTCTCTACAATTAAATCATAATATTTTTTCCTATTTCACAGTAACGAATCCATCGTCGGTAATTTCAGGCTCGTTGTCGTAAATATCGGCGTGGGTTAAGTCTTTAATTACCTTAATAACACGTTTTTGCGAGTCGATATGCGGACCTTTGTTCGGGGGCTTGATCTGGTATGTGGGAATAATCTGCGCAGAAATAAAGTTGCCAGTTTTTGCATCCATCTTAACGCGGAAAATAGGTGCGAGTCCGTTGACACCTTTTATATTAATATTGCTGTATGTGGCAAAGTTGCCCATAGAGTATGCTATAAACTTGCCTTTGTAAACCTCTATGGCGCGGGTAACGTGAGGACCGTGACCAAGAACAATATCAGCTCCGGCATCTATCACTGTGTGGGCAAATTTGTATGGATTGCCACGGTTTTGACCCAAAAATGATTCATATTGACGTGTAACGTGCTGATAGTTTGCGCCTTCGGCACCACCGTGA
>JAGCNK010000179.1 GCA_017645985.1 Bacteroidales bacterium
TGTGATAGCAAAGATAAAGAATTTTGTAGTAAAACACCCCATCGTGGCGGTGATTTTTTTGGTAGTTTTGGCGGGAGTGCTGTCGATGTACGGTTTTTTCTCGGGCGAATACCTTTTTTATTTTACGGGACTTGCCGATGACACGTGTTGTTTGCAGATGGTAAATCAGATGCAGTCGGAACGATATGCCACCGAGGGCATCACCGCAGCTTATTCGTTTACCTATGGAATGGGCGACGCCTTGGGCAGCGGAAGCGTTAACGTAGAGCCAGTTACCTATCTGGTGCAGCTGATGAGGCGTTTTGTCAATCTCTTTGTGCCTGTCGACGCCGGTGCGCGTTCGGTCGAGAACTTCTATTTCCAGTTTCTCATCTCCTTTTTGGGCACTGCGCTGTTTACTTTCCTATGGCTCAGAACTTTGAATGTGAGCAAATACTCCTCCACGCTCTTTTCGCTTATAGTTGCTTTTTCTGGCAGCATTGTGGTGCTATCTATTTGGCGAATTGAGGGCTTTGGTTTCAATATGGCGTTCTATCTCTTTGCCTTTGAGCAACTTCTCGTTAAGAAACGTCCTTATTTCTTCCCCTTTGCGGTGATTGCGTTCGCCGGTGCGCCATTCTTCCTTTATTTGGCGTCGTTGTTTCTCCTTATCTATATGATAATGAGGTTTGTGGTTATGAAGGCAAACTTCAAGTCCATACTCTCCACCTGCGTTTGGATATTTGTTTTGGGACTCGCGGGTATGCTTGTGGGCTTTCCCGACACCATCAACTCGTTGATTACCCAGCTCAACACCCCCAGGTTTGCAGGCAATGTGGGATTCTCAGCCTCGGCACCGTCTAATATGCTGATCGACGGCTCTATGGGCGTCACCACAATTCTCCGCCTCTTTGCCAACGATATTCCCGGCAACGATTTTTCTTTGGGCGAATGGAACAACTATCTTGAAGCTCCCGCCTTTTATTCGGGACTTCTCACCCTGCTGCTCTTGCCGCAGATTTTCCAGTTTCTCAACCGCCGCAAACAGATTGCTTACGGCAGTTTTCTGGCATTTTGGGCAGCTGTGATGATTTTTCCGCCGTTGCGCCGCGCCATCGTGCTCTACGCCGGCGACTATTACCGCTACGGTATCGACTTCTTTATCACCTTTGCTATGATATTTGTGGCGGCTCAGTCGATGTCGCTTGTGGAGAATCTCAAACGTATCAGCGTGCCTGTGCTTGCGGGTTCGCTTGTGGTTTGTGTGATAGCGCTTTACGGTGCTGCCAATAGCGAATTAATGGTGAATACCTCCACGTTGAAATCAAACGTTGTCTATTTTGTCATCGTATTCTTGGTGCTTCACGCCGGAGTGCTGATGTGGAGCGCAAGTTGCACCAATAGGCAACTGTTTAAGATTGTGCAGGTTGTGCTGGTGGTGGTTGAAGTTTCGTTTTTAACATACTCCACGTTCGACGGCCGCGACACAGTATCAAGAATTGAGTTTGACCTCAACCGCAACGGCATTTACGACGGCACGGAGAAGATTGTGGCAAAGATGAAACAGACCGAGCCTGCGAAGTTTTTCCGTATGGAAAAAGATTACAAGTCGTCGCGCCAGATACACTCAAACCTCAACGAGGCAACCGCTCTGGGCTATTTTGGAACGAAGAATTACAACTCGTTTAACCAACCCTATTATATTAAATTTCTCAGCAACACGGGTCACATTGCGCCGTATATCGAATCGGAAACACGCTGGATTTCAGGCCTCGGACGCGATCCTCTCTGCCTTTCGTTCGCAGGTGTGAAATATTACCTCACCAAATCGGACACTATGATGGCTCGTATGCCTATTTGCCAGCCCTACGACACTATCAACGGCATCCACGTAATCAAAATCGACAAGACCCTGCCGCTCGGATTTACTGTAGACCGATATGTCACAGCATCTGATTTTAAGAAACTTATATCGTTCCGCATAGAAAACTCACATATCGACAACGTTTCGTCTACGCTCGATTATCTTGGAGTGTTGCCGTCGCAGAAATTTGACGTGATGGAAAACCTCCGCAAGCTTGTGGGACGTGAGTTTGGCACTGCCGACAGTCTCTATATGGCTGTTCGCGACGCTTGTCCGGGTGTGCCGTGGATGATGGTGGCGCAGAACCTTTACCATAGTTCTATCGACAACTTTATGGCCAACGAGGCTTTGATAGCGTCGTTTGTCTACGAAGACGATTCGCAAATCGACACCACGCTCTTTACCAGGGTGGATATCAACAACACAAATTTGATCACTCCTGTGGAACAGTTCACCACTCCGCTGTTTGATTCGTTGTACAATTATGCCAATAGAGAATCGCTTGAGATAACAGATTTTAAACAGGATGATATAAAGGGAAACTTGAATGTTTCAAAAGACAAGTTCCTGGTGCTGACCATTCCCTACGACAAGAACTGGACTCTCACTCTCGACGGCGCGGAAAAGGAATTGAAGCTTTGCGACTTTGGTTTTTCGGGTGCTGAGATTCCCGCCGGAAACCATTCGGTAGAGTTAACATATCAGAACAAGACCTCGAAACAGTTCAACGTCCTGAAAATAACCCTCGCACTGTTGCTTTGGGCGTTTGTGGCTGGTGTTATCTTCTATAGAAAGAAGAAAGGCATACCTTTGTAGCGGTTAATTACACCTTATATATAATTAACACAATAATAAATTCCATTAATGTTACTCTTTTTAAAAAAAAGATTTAACTTTGCCGAAAATAAAAAAAGCATAAAGTTGTAAGATTTTTAACAGACATGGAATATAACCACCGCGACATCGAAGCTTATTGGCAGGAGTATTGGGACGAAAATGGAACTTTCATTGTTTCCAACAAGTCGGACCGCCCAAAATATTATGTATTAGACATGTTTCCCTATCCTTCGGGAGCCGGTCTTCACGTAGGACATCCCTTAGGATACATTGCATCAGATATTTACAGCCGTTACAAAAGGCTCAAAGGTTTCAACGTGCTTCACCCGATGGGTTACGACGCATTTGGTCTTCCCGCCGAGCAGTACGCCATTCAAACTGGACAGCATCCCGCAGTTACAACAGAAAACAATATCACACGCTACCGTTCGCAGTTGAAAAAAATCGGCTTCTCTTACGACTGGAGCCGCGAATTGCGCACGTGCGACCCTGAATATTACAAATGGACCCAGTGGGCGTTCCTTCAGATGTACGGTCATTGGTACAACAACGACACCCAGAAGGCAGAGCCCATCGCCACTCTTACAGCAGAGTTTGAGCGCAATGGCAATAAGAACGTAAACGCAGCCCACAGCGAAGTGCCCACTTTCCCCGCCGAAGTGTGGAACGGCATGAGCGAGGACGAAAAGGCCGCTGTGTTAGACTCTTACCGCCTGGCATACCGCGCCAAGACTATGGTAAACTGGTGTCCCAAGCTCGGAACAGTGCTTGCCAACGACGAGGTAAAAGACGGACTTTCGGAACGCGGAGGCTATCCTGTGATTCAGAAGCCTATGATTCAGTGGCTTTTGAGAGTTTCGGCTTACGCAGAACGCTTGCTTGAGGGCCTCGACCGTATCGACTGGTCAGACTCGCTCAAAGATATGCAGCGCAACTGGATTGGCCGCAGCGAGGGTTGCGAGATGTTTTTCGACGTTGCCGACAGCGAAACCAAACTTAAGATTTTCACCACACGTCCCGATACTATATACGGTGTAACATTTATGGTGCTTGCTCCTGAGAGCGAGTATGTTGACCTCGTTACCACCGCCGAATACCGCGAGGCTGTGCAGCAATACCGCGACGACGCCGGCAAACGTACCGAGCGCGAGCGTATGGCCGACACTCACTCAGTAAGCGGACAGTTTACAGGTGCTTACGCCATCAACCCCTTCACCGGCGACCGTATTCCTATCTGGATCAGCGACTACGTATTGGTTGGCTACGGTACTGGCGCCATTATGGCAGTGCCCGCCCACGACAGCCGCGACTACGCTTTTGCTAAATATTTCAACCTCCCCATCATACCTGTAATCGAAGGTGCCGACGTGTCGGAACAATCTTACGACGCAAAAGAGGGCACTATGATGAACAGCGGATTGTTCAACGGATTGTCGGTAGTGGAGGCCAAGAAGGCTGCCATACTCGAAGTGGAGAAACTCGGCGTAGGCAACCGCAAGGTCAACTACCGTCTGCGCGACGCTATCTTCAGCCGTCAGCGTTACTGGGGCGAACCATTCCCCGTATATTACAAAGACGGAAAAGTTCAGACTCTCGACATCACCAAGCTGCCGTTGCAGCTGCCCGAGGTTGACTCTTATCTTCCCACCGAAAACGGAGAACCTCCTTTGAGCCGCGCCGCCGACTGGAAAACTCCCGAAGGCTATCCTTACGAAACAAGCACAATGCCCGGTTTCGCAGGTTCGTCGGCTTACTATCTCCGCTATATGAATCCCGACAACACCAACGCGCTGGTGTCGAAAGAGGCCAACGAGTACTGGCAGGATGTGGACCTCTACATCGGAGGCACCGAGCACGCTGTGGGACACCTTATATATTCGCGCTTCTGGAACAAGTTCCTTTACGACCTCGGCGTGGTTTGCAAAGACGAACCATTCAAACGCCTGGTAAACCAAGGTATGATTCAGGGACGCAGCAATTTCGTATACAGAATAAAAGGTACAAACCAGTTTGTCTCTTACGGACTTAAAGACCAGTTTGACACTACCGAAATACACGTTGACGTCAACATAGTAAAGAACGACGTACTCGACCTCGAAGCCTTCAAGCAGTGGCGTCCCGAATATGCCAACGCTCAGTTTGTGCTCGAAGACGGCAAATATATCTGCGGATACGCTATCGAGAAGATGAGCAAGTCGATGTACAACGTTGTTAATCCCGACTACATCGTGGAACGCTACGGCGCCGACACATTGCGTCTTTACGAAATGTTCCTCGGACCTATCCAGCAGTCGAAACCCTGGGACACTGGCGGCATCGAAGGCGTTTACCGTTTCCTCAACAAGCTGTGGAGATTGTTCTTCAACAACGACGGCAACTTTGAGGTATCTGACGACCAGCCCGTAGAGGCAGAGTTGAAGATACTCAACAAGACCCTCAAAAAAGTGGAGAGCGACATCATCGAACTTTCTTACAACACATCCGTAAGCCAGTTTATGGTGTGCGTCAACGAGCTCACCTCGCTCAAGTGCAACAAGCGTGCGATACTCGAACCGCTGGTTATCAGCCTGTCACCCTTTGCACCTCACATTGCCGAGGAACTTTGGAAACAGCTGGGGCACAACCAGTCGATCACATTCGCCACATTCCCGCAGGTGGACGAGCGCTACACCGTGGACTCTACCAAGTGCTACCCGATTGCGTTCAACGGCAAGACCAAGTTCACCCTCGACCTTCCCGCAGCAGCCGGCAAGGACGAAATCGAAAAACTGGTCCGCGACAACGACCGTTTCCAAAAAACAATCGAAGGCAAAACCATCGTCAAGGTGATTATTGTTCCGGGCAAAATGGTAAACTTTGTAGTTAAATAAGGATAGAAAACAAATTGACATTCAATCTATTTGTTATAGATATAAAAATCAAATAAAATGGCATCAAGTTCTAACATCAAAATTTTTTCGGGAACCACATCGCTCTACCTTTCAGAGCAGATAGCCAAAGCCTACGGCACCACTCTCGGAAACGTAACAATGAACCATTACAGCGACGGCGAGTATCAGCCGAGTTTGAACGAAACAGTGCGCGGTTCGTATGTGTTTATCGTGCAGTCGACATTCACACCTGCCGACAACCTGTTTGAGTTGCTCCTTATGATCGACGCCGCACGCAGAGCCTCGGCTTACAAAATCGCAGCCGTTATTCCTTACTTCGGATTCGCCCGTCAGGACCGCAAAGACAAACCGCGTGTGGCCATCGGCGCGAAACTGATTGCCAACCTGCTCACCAAGGCGGGTGTAGACCGCATTATTACGATGGATTTGCATGCCGACCAGATTCAGGGATTTTTCGACGTGCCGGTTGACCATCTCTACTCATCGACTATCTTTGTGCCCTTTATCAATTCGTTGAAGTTAGAAAACCTTGTAGTTGCTTCGCCCGACATAGGCGGCAGCAAACGCGCCAACACTTACAGCAAGTTCCTCCAAGTGCCTATGGTCATCTGCCACAAGTACCGCGAGAAAGCCAACGAGGTGAGCGAGATGACTGTTATCGGCGATGTGAAAGGCAAGAACGTGATCATCATCGACGACATTATCGACACCGCCGGCACACTCTCAAAGGCTGCCGACCTTATGATGGGTCAGGGCGCGTTGAGCGTTAGGGCTTTTATCACACACCCTGTGCTTTCGGGTCCCGCTTACGACCGTATCACCGAGTCGAAACTCACCGAACTTTACGTTACCGACACCATACCTCTGAAAAAACCGCATCCCAAAATCAAGGTGCTCACAGTAGCCAACCTCTTTGCCGATGTTATCAAGAAGGTGTTCACATGTCAGTCGATAAGCGACACTTCTTATTACAAATAGGATAAAATCTCATAAATGAAGGCTGCCGGGATTCGGCGGCCTTTTTTTGTGCCAATTTTTCCCCTTATTTTTTTGATTAATCGAAAAATAACTTGTAATTTTGCAGCCGAATTTTCCAATGGGGCGGTGTGCCGCCCGTGCGATGGGAAATTGAGTAAACTATATTTATTAACGCTCAATTTTGAGTAACACAAATTTTTAATTAAATGAAAGTATTTGAAATTAAAGGTACTAAGAGAGAAAACATCGGTACCAAGTTTGCGAAAGACATCCGCAAAGAGGGTCTCGTTCCCTGCGTAGCTTACTGCGCCGACAAACACATCGACTTCACCGTTTCGAAGAAAGAAATCAACGGAGCTATCTTCACTCCCGAAGTTTTCATCATCAAAATCGAAATCGACGGCACTGTTTACAACACCGTTATCAAAGACATGCAGTTCCACCCCGTTACCGACGAGGTAATGCACATCGACTTCTACATCTTCAACGATGAGCAGGAAATCACAGTTAAGCTTCCCGTTGTATTCGAAGGCCACGCTCCTGGTGTTAAGGCCGGTGGTAAGCTCAAAACAGCTGCCCGCAAGCTCAAAGTTACCGGCAAGGCTGCTAACCTTCCTGAAAGAATCATCGTCAGCATCGCCGAACTCGAACTCGAACAGCAGATCAAGGTTCACGACCTCCATTTCGACAACTACCGTATCTCTGATCCCCAGGATATGCTTCTCTGCCGCATCGTAGCTACACGTGCTACTCAGCAGGCTGCTGCTGCCGACGATGGCAAAAAGAAAAAGAAATAGTTTGATTTGATAATTTGTATCGTAGGGGCGGATGTAAATTCGCCCCTATTTAATATATGGTTGACTCATGATGAAATACCTTATCGTTGGTCTCGGCAATATCGGCGCCGAATACGAAAACACACGTCACAACATCGGTTTCAAAATGGCCGACGCCCTTGCGGCAGATGCGGGAGCGTCGTTTGAGAGCGGCAGGTACGCGTCGGTGGCGCAGTTCAAATACCGTGGCAACCCCGTAACGCTGATAAAGCCCACCACGTTTATGAACCTCAGCGGCAAGGCTGTGAGCTACTGGCTCAAGGAGGAGAACATACCTGTGGAGAACCTTATGGTGTGTGTCGACGACCTTGCGCTGCCATTCGGCGTTATACGTATCAGGCAAAACGGCAGCGAGGCTGGACACAACGGACTTAAAAATATCACCGAAATGCTTGGCACTCAGCAGTATGCCCGTCTGAGATTCGGCATAGGCAACGATTTTGCCAAAGGTCACCAGGTGGATTTTGTGCTGGGCAAATGGAGCTTCGAGGAGCTCAAGCGCATAGGCGAGCGCACCAAGGTAACCACCGAGGCGCTTTACAGCTTTATCACCAACGGCGTGCAGCGCACAATGAATACGTTTAACGGCAAATAAACTTACTACTATGGCAGAACCAAACACCGAAATGCGGATCGACAAGTTTTTGTTCAACGTCCGCCTGTTCAAAACCCGCTCTATGGCAGCCGACGCCTGCGACAAGGGTCGCATTCTCATCAACGGAGCGTCGGTGAAACCCGCCCGCGTGGTGCGTCCCGGCGACGAAATCAGCGTGAAGGTAAATCCTGTTTACCGCCGCTACAAAGTGCTGCTGCTGCTCAAGGGTAGGGTAGGAGCCGCCAAAGTGCCCGACTATATCACCGAAACCACCTCGCAGGACGACCTTTTCAAGCTGAAGATGATGACCGAGATGTCGCGTTTCTCGTTTGGCAAGCGCGACCGCGGCGCAGGACGTCCCACAAAGAAAGACCGCCGCGACATCGACCGCTTTTACGGTGGCGACGACGACGAATACGATATGCTCGAAGGTTTCAGCCCTGATTTTGATACCGACGAGGAATAAAAAAAGTAGAGGCGCGATCTCCGCGGCTCTACTTTGTACGAAAAAACATAGGTAATTAAACTGTCTCTATCTAATTTTTACATCGGCGGGAACCTCGAAGATGCCTTCGGGGATGGTTCCGTTTTCGTCGAATGTGTCCATTACTGTCTCAATCTGGAACATTCCGCCGTCAACTACGGTCTTTACAGGGAAACCTTTCCAAATCCACACTGTTGACGATACCGACATGCCCATCTGCTCGGTGTTAACCTCGTATTTCTTGCAGGGGCGGCCGTTGATGATTTCCTCGCCTTTCTCTTTGATCTTGTGTTTCTTTACCACCTCGGGAGTGAGGTTGAGAAAGTTTACCTGACCGTCGATCTTGCGGCCTTCCTTGGCGTTGATGTCGAACTGAACAGCACCGTCGGCCTGAGTTACCGACCTCATATTCATTACATTGCCGCCCATAGCCGACATGTCCATCTTGAACTCCGAAGCCTCTTGTTTGCCGTAGTCGGAGATGTAGTAGGTGGTAATCATAGGATTGCCCATCATCTCGGTCTTGGTAGTGATCACTGCCTTTTCAAACTCGTATCTGGCTTCCTGAGCCTGTGCGCTTGCTGCTGCCACTACTAATGCGGCGGCTGCAAAAATCATTTTTGCTTTCATCATTCTTTTTTTTTAATAATTAAACAATTGTCTTTTGCTTTTTTTGCACAGCAAACATACCGTTAAAAAATAAGCAGTGAGCATAATTTTAGATGAAACGCTCAAAACGGTCGATAAAGCAGCCTAATTGTCGGACGAAATTATTTTTTCACATCCTTGGCGAGCCTTACGCCGAAGGTGAACGCCGACGTGTTGCATCCACGCTTGGGCCAGATAGCACCCGGTTCGATGCTCATATAGTCGTCGGTGGGCAGCCAGTATCCGCCAGAGGGATAGTCGTCGAAACGTGTGGCGTTGAACGACAGGAACATGGCTCCGGCGTCTTGCATAGCCTTCCATTCGTCGGCAGTGTAAGTGTTGGCAGGCGACAGGTCGGTCTTGTAGTTTTTGAGAGCCATCTGGTCGCTCCAGGTGCGCAGCGAGTCGGCAGGCACGGGATTGAACTTGAGCGAGCCTTCGGCCTTGAAGTTGTCGGGCAGCACCACAATGCCTTTCACATTGTTTACCATAGCCCATGCGGTAAGGTTGGCTGCGTTTTCGCGTTTGAGAATAAGGTATTCCCATTCTTCGCCGGTGAGCGATCGCCAGATGCCTCCCTCGTTGCCGCCGTTGGTTATCGGGTTTTTGCCCCAGTCCACAAACTTGTCGGACGATTTGGCGGGATTGTCGCCTGTGCCCCAGTCAAATAGATCCCAGAAAACGGTGTCGGTTTCAGCCATCTTGTCGCGCTCCTTGCTCAGGCATTGCCATTGGTTGTCGGCAAAGCGGTAAGTCTTGGTGGAGGGCTGGTATTGGAGGTTGCCCTGCGCAAATTTCACCCTCTGGGTAGGGCTTATCGAAAATTCTCCGTTGAGTGCTCCCGGATCTTCGGGACCGCACGATGTGGCCACGCATACTGCCGCAGCCATTGCCATAAGAGGCATAAATGCAGTTTTTTTCATGTCGATTGGTTTTTTATGAGTTTAAAATTGATGTATGTTTTTGTATGCTAATATACTAAAAATCATCTTACTATCACCTTGAAAGTCATTTTTTCGCCGTTTGATATTACTGCGCCGGTGTATATGCCCTGAGGCAGTGAGATGGTGGTGGTTTTGTCGGCAACGCGCTGTTTCAGTACGATGTTGCCGCTGCTGTTGTATATCCGCAGTGTGTACTCGGTGCCTGGCTCGTAATCGGATATCTCGATGGTGAAAGGTTTGCCTTCGGCGGCGGGGTTGGGATACGTGGTTACCGACGGCGAGTTCTTTTTTAGGGAGGCGGGCGTTTCCCAGGGGCATGCGTGTATGTAGCCGTTGATCAGCGTGTAGTACGAGCCGGAGAGGGTGGGTTCGGTGAAATATTGGCGTTTGCCGTTGGCGAGCTCCTCGTCGTTGTTGTAGCGGTACCATTGGTAAGTTTCAAACCTTCTGCAGGCGTTGTTTACAAATATCACGTTTTTGTATAGCTGCATTATCATATTCTCCACGGCGGTGATGGTGAGGGTGAAGTCAAGCTCCTTGTTGTAGCTTTCGCCTTTAAACAATGCCTTGCATTTGTATTCGCCAGGGAGCGACGGCAGCTGGTCTATCTCCACGCTGTTGTTCTGCTGGATGGGATATTCTTTTGATTTGCCGTCGATAGTTATTTCGCAGCTCTGAGGCTCGGGGTCGCCGTTGGTGGTGAAGCGAAGAAATGTGGTTTTTTCCAAATGGTTGCAGAAATCTCTCCAGTTGTTGGGGAAGGTTATGTTGTTGGTTTCGAGCTCAGGACCTATAGTTGTAGGTTTCCAATACAAGGTTACGTTATATGCGCCGTGTGTGTTTTTAGGGATTACTATAGATGTATTGGTGCTTCCGGAGATTTTTGGGTTTGTTAATGATACGTATTCCCAATGATCAAAACTAATATCATTTGGAGGGTTTATCGTTGCACCATCTTCGAATTTATACTCTTGTTGAAGCGCAGAAAAATCGTATTTGTCTTTTTCATCGGCGTTTTGGTATTTAATAGCGTATATTCCATCAGATAGGTATCCAGGCTGTTCACTGTAGCCATCGATAATCGCGTATTCAATACCAATGTTGCTTTCGTCGAATTTTGTGCCGTTTTCACCAACAAGATTAGTGTTGCCTCTGAATACCATACCGTTTTCGAACAAAGATGTATTTTTTGTAATGTTATTCCAACCATCGTTTACCAATATGGTTTTGAGCTGGTTTTCAGGTTCATCGTCGTATCCAGTATAGTCAAACATCATATAAATATCGATTGTGGTTCTGTAGTCGTTGGAAGCAACGTCAAATTGTCTCAGGTCTATTATTTCAAGGTTTGGGCAATCGCGGAACATGCTCTCCATACTATTGACCTTCTCAGTGTTGAATGATGGGCCAAATGTTATTTGATTGAGTTTGTAACAATTTTGAAACAATCCATCCATAACTTTAACATTTGACGTTTCAAGTCCGATTAAATCAAGTTTTTCGATATTTTTGCAATTAAGGAACATATTTTTCAAAGATTCTACTTCTTTTGTGTTAATGTATTCAAAGCCTGTTATTTCTTCAAGATCCACAAATCCTGAAAACAAATGATCGCAGCCGTGTTTTCCAGGATCGTATCCTATAAAGTTTTCTGATATTATTACTTTCTTGATTATATCGTTAATCTCTGAAGTACCTGTATACCAGTCAGGTGTATCATTATAATTTAAATCGAAGACTTCTGTTGCACCTATACTTTTTGTGTCTTTCTCATTGTCGTAATACAATGTAAGAGTTGTTTCTTTAAGTATACCGTATGGTTCGTTTGGAAATATTTCAAAGTATCCAATAATATTACCATTGTTATCAGTTACATTGAAGTGTCCCGAAAGCATATCGCAGCCAAGGAACATATTCTCTGTGTTAGTTGAGCTTAAATCGCATTCCTTTGATAAATAAATAAAATTAAGCATACTACAACCTGAGAACATTTCTGATGTGTTAGCAGGATTGTTGAGGTTAATATGTCTTAAATCAATTCCGTTTAGAGTGCTGCAATTTTTGAACATCTGTGAGAAATTATTTCCATTCTCGTTGGTTGAAGTAGTGTTGTTGAATTTGACATATTGCAATTGTGTACATCCCGAAAACATTTCATCAAAATATGTTACTTGGCTGATATCTAATTCGCTGAGTGCCACATCTTTCAGCGACGTACAGCCTTTAAACATACCTTTCATAGTATGAACTGCAGTTTTTTGTAAATTGTCTAAGCCTTCGATTTTGTCTAATGCAGTGAATCCTTCAAACCAGTATTCGAATGAAGATATTGGCACGTTGTCGACCAAAAGAGAAGCGTCGAATGTTACTTTTTCTACAGTCGTGATTTCACTGCTTGATTGCCAACCTGGTGTAGCACCCGTAGGCACTCTGAATTTGTGTCCATTATCTTCGCCAAAAAAGTCGTAATAGATGTACAATGTTTTAAATCCTAGTTCATCGTTTTTAATCTCTCCAAAGATTTCTTTTTGCTGCGCTTCTGCCTTTTGAGTTTGCAGCATAGCAACAAATACAAAAAATAGTATGAGAGTAAATTTCGTTTTATAAATTACCCACCCCATTAGCTTTTTATAATGTTTGATATGGTATCTGGCGTTCATAATACTATGTGTTTTTTTTTGATTATTTATTTTAATGCAATAATAAAGAAAAAATTGATATGTAGGGTAAAGGTGGGGATAAAAAAATAGAGACGCAAATACTTGCGTCTCTACAATCAAAAAATCTATTTCAGTTTTCTGTACCCCAGGCCGGGATCGAACCGGCAAGGATGTTACTCCATTGGTGTTTGAGACCAACGCGTCTACCAATTCCGCCACCAGGGCAAGTGGTTTTCACGCCGCAAATGTAGGCAATATTTTTAATCTGCAAAAATTTTTTCGCTTTTTTTTGATACAAAATACAATACTGTTCCTATGATGCACGGAATCAGTATGTTGATAATCCACAATACAGCCGACGATGCTGCGGGAACAAGCGGATTCTGAGTGAATGGCTGCAGCACCACCGCCGACACCGAGCATCTCACGCCCAGTTCGGCAAGGGCGGGACGCGGCACAAAGCTGATTATGCCGTAGATTACAAACACGGCAGTCATACCGTCGGCTATGCCGATATTGATACCGAATGTTTTGAGCAGCAGATAGTTCTGTATGCAGTAAACGCAGTAGCGCAGTGCGCTGATGATTATTATCCGGTGCTTGGCTGCAGGAGTGTAGCTGCCGAAAAACTCCAGTTTGGCTGTGAGCCGTTGCCAGCGATTTTTTGCCGCGGGTATCAGCGCAGTGGGTTTGTAAAATATGGCTGCGGCTGCGGCTGCTATGATGGCGAATGCCGCCGCAAACCACCACGAGGTGATAAATGAGGCATTTTGAATGTTCACGCCTTGCAGCATGAACCACAACGCGCCTGCCGCCGCCGACATAGCCATCACCGGCATCTGGCTTATGCCGCAGTATGCTGTGGCAAACGCTCCCTGAACACGGTTTGAGGGTTGTAGAACGGTGGCTCGTCCTACTGTTTCGCCTATACGGTTTGGGGTGAATGTTGACGGCGGCACACCTCGCAGCACCCCTTTTATGGCTGTTTTGATGGTTATTTTCTCTATGGGCATCACGGCTGTCTGCCATTTTGCCGACTCTAATATCCAGTTGGGAAGGCAAAGAAACAGTGCCATAAACAAATACTTGAATCCAAAGTTGTTGAAGTCGGTTATCTGCTCCAGTTCTTTAATGTTTTGAAAATGCGGAACCGACAATCTGTACAAGTAATAATAAAATGCGGCGGCAATGATTATTCCCGCCAGGCTTTTAATCAGACGGTATGTTTGTTTCTTCATCTTGTATGGCTGGCGGATTGTAGTCTTTGTTGATAACCGGCATCAGCAGCAGCGACAACGAGCCGAGTATAATGAACGAGATGTCCTGTAATCCGTGTATCACTAATGCGAACGCCCTTCCGTCGGGGTCGCGCTTAACGCCGTACATGGCAAGTGTCTCTATCACAATAAAATGCCACGTGCCCATACCTCCTGGCGACGGCACTATCACACCGAATGTGGCAAGCACAAACACCATAAGTCCCGTGGCGAGGGTTAGGTGCTCGGTAAATCCGAACGCCTTGAAACCGAGATACACGGCGTAGAAGTATACAAAATTGATGTACAGGCTGTGTAATATAAATAAGGTGCGGTGTTTTAGGTGGAGAATTGTGGTGAGTCCGTCGCGAAACTGATGCCAGATGCCGTTTATCTTGTCGCCAATGCCAAAAATGTTGCGGCGTATCGCGGTCTTTATCATCCATATACCTGCGGCAGTGAGTGCGGCAAGTATCAGTATAATGGGCACTATGTAGCTTTTAATCAGTTGTATGCGTTCCAGAATGCCGGGGTTGGCGGCTATCATATCCGACACTAGTCCCCATTGCGAGGCTATCACAACCACCGACACCACCAGCACAATGGCAAGGTCGGCGATGCGCTCTGTTACCACCGTGCCGAGACTTTTGGCAAACGGAATTTTCTCGTATTTGGCTATGAGTCCGCACCTTAGCACTTCGCCCGAGCGTGGTATAGCCATATTGCTGAGATACATCACCAGCACCGACATAAAAAGGTTGATGCTGCGAGGCTTGTAGCCCGACGGTTCGAGCAGCAGCCTCCACCGTGCCGCGCGGCTGTAATGGGCAGTGAGATAAAACACAGCTATAGCCACAATCCAGCCCCATCGGGTGTCGCCGAGCGCGTTGATCAGCGTGCCGATGTCCTGCCCACGGTATGCGAGCCAGAACAGCAGGAGGCCGATGGCAAAAAACGCCGCTATTTTGAGCCCTTTTTTCAGTTTGGTATCCATTTTGGCACTTTTTAGGCGGCAAAAATAAAAAATTTATTGCTAAACGTCGCCGTTTTATAAATAATCCTTATATTTGGAATATAAAATAATGCAAAAGGTATGAAGCATATATTATTGTCGCTTATATTGTTGTGTAGCGCCACGGTGCTGATAGCGCAGACCAAGCAGGTCTACGACGAGGATTTTGTGTTTACCGACGGCCTCTATCTCAACAAGGAGCAGATGCAGCAAAACCGACCGGTGGACAAGGCGCGTATCAAGTCGCAGATTGATCCCGAAGACCTCGCCTTCTTCGACTACCTCACGCAGCAGAGCACTGTCACCATCTACAACGAGGTGGGAGCGGAGGTAACGGTGAAGACATCGTCGCTCTGGGGCTACTGCTCGGGCGGCATCATCTATATTAATTACAACGGATATTTCAACCGTGTGGGCATCGTGGGCAGCATCTGCCATTTTTTGGGAACAAAAACCTATCTTAACTCACGCGACCCATTTTACGGAGGCATGTACGGACGTTACGGCTTGTACGGTCCGGGCTACACCATGTCTACCGAGGCGCAGCAGTATCTGCTCAACTTTGAAACCGGCGAAATATTTGAATACAACACCAACAATCTGGACCACATGCTGATGAAAGACCCCGAGCTTCACGACGAGTTTGCCGACCTCAAACGCAAGAAACGCAACGCAAAGCTCTTTTACTATATGCGCAGGTTTAACGAGAAACATCCTTTGTATGTACCAGTATATGAATAATTTAATTTAACAATTCACACTATAAAACCTATTTTTATGAAGATAAAGAAATTATTACTTACCGCCCTTGTGGCCCTGGTGGCTGTATCGGCGTCGTGGGCGCAGGAAAAAGTGGCTGGCGCCGACGTGATCAAAAAGTTCCTCGGAACCAAGACCCTCGTGGTGCTCGACGACAACATTTTCAACAGCTACAACTCGGGCATCAAAAAGGCTGTGGAGAGCAGCTGGACTATCACCAAGTATGAGTACTGCTCGATGGCAGACTTTCAAAAAAACAAGTTCAACCCGGAGTATTCTTTCCTCCTCGTTACCAAAGACTATTACAAAGACGATTCTGACAAGATGACCTACGCATTCTTGTCGCTATTGCTCGGCGGCGACTACAAGTCGGTTTACGATATGCCCACACTGGCGTCGTTCCCCTTGTCGTATTACGAGAATCAGGACTATGAGAAATACGTCTACAAGCTTGCGCCCATCGTGAAATTCATGCAAAACCACGTGAACCTCACCAAGGAGCATCCCGAACTCACCGAAAAGAACATCGTGCTCTACTACAACCGCAACGCCGAGAAACTTGGCGACAAGAAGCTCTACATCATCAAGGAAGACCTTCCCAAAGACCTCAACACCGCAGCCAAGGTAAAACCCATCTACGCAAAGCCGTTTGAGATACTTGCCGAGCAAGAAGACCTTGAAAAAATAGTAAAAGCCAACGACTAAAAGGCAGTGTTTGTGCACAAGGTAGGTCATCCAAAGGGAAGTCCCAAGGCAGCCCGCTGTTTTAATGTGGTGCTTGGCAACGATGGCTCGGTATACTATTTCGGTTGGCACAAGATCAGCTCCAAAGAACCAGACGGATTTCTCAAGGGCGACTTTAAAAAATTGGGTAAGCAATAAAAAAGTTTTGTTTTTATAAAATTTGCCCTTATATTTGTAAAAAATTAATTTAACGAAAACATATAATGAACGAAGAAGCTCAAATGTACATAGACGAGGCGGAAGAGAA
>JAGCNK010000180.1 GCA_017645985.1 Bacteroidales bacterium
CTCACTCACTCACTCACTCACTCTTATATCTTAGTAACCATATTCGCGCCCCAGCGCGTACGAATACGAGGGCTTCCCCCGCCGGATTACGGCTGAGTAAGCCCTCGTAGTAAATCACAATGAAAATTATGATTCTTATTAATTAATGCCGTCTCATTGTTTGAGACCGAGCTTTAAAATCTTATTTTATAAACAGTTAATTTTTTATTTTATACACAATGGCACAAATTACTATTCCAATTAATTATGTAGACAGAAATGATACATTAACGTTCTGTATTTACACTATGAGTCAGGCTCCATGTACTGTTAGTCTCCGAACAGATGATAACCAGTCTATTTTCTCTGTTGAAAAAACGAATGAATTTTCTAATTTTCAAGATATAACTGGTCAGAGAGTATACTTCTTAGGGAACCTTAAAGCAACATGGAATACCATTTTTCTCAATGTAGTAAACGCTTTATCCACACCAATTCAAGCCCAAACAACCGTGTCTGGCATACTTAGAAATGATGGAACCACAGCAGGATATGTTACCAATGTTTGTTTGGAAGATCAAACAGACGGCGATTTTCAAGATATTTTTATTACCATAGGAGCATTTCATAAATCTAATTAATCATGAACAAAAATTTTCATTATCACGCAATAAAAACAATTGCACGTGAAACAGGATTTCGTGAGGATGATGCGGAACTTATAGCATGTTGTTCTCAATTGGTTGATGATTTTACAGATTTTAAACCATTTTTTGCGAAAAATGTGCCTGATTACGCTAAACATCTAACTATACCTGTCACATTTGGTTCATACGTGGTTGACCTGTTTATACCTGTATCAACAGGTTTTTCTTTGTTAACAACGCCATCTGAAAAGGTACAGAAATTGTCCATAATACCATTTCATTTTATTCCTGAGAAACACAAACTTAACGAACATGTTGATTCTCGTGCGGAGTGGAGAACTGTTCCTGCACGTATGGATAGACAATCACTGATACAAACAAAAATGTTAGAGATATTGTCGAATTCAAATATGGAATATCAAGACAAACTTGTTTCATTAGGTCTGCTTCTGCATACGTTTGCTGATACATATGCTCATCAAATGTTTTCAGGCTATCATGGTTGGGAAAACTACTGTCAACTTAGTGGCGTGTATAATGTTTTGGATTCTAATTCAAATCATGATTTAAGCAATTCAGTTATTAATTATATTGGACAGCGTTTGTTGGCAGTTGGACACGCTAATGTTGCACATGTCCCCGATGATACAGAACAACGTTTTACATTTCGTTTGAAAACATCTGAAAATAGTGATTATGATATTTTTTATGGAAGAAGTAATCCAATTGAATTTACCAAATGTGCAAGAGAGATCAATGGCATTATGGAAAAATTTCTATTAATCAATGGGCGTAAGGACGATATTAAATATTTTACAAAATCTCGTTGGGAATCATTTACCGTTAATTTATGCAGAGCAATGTTACAGCAGTCAGAGGATTTACTTAATCAACATTGGCATAGTATTTTTGGCTATGATTATCATTATAGTAGAGACAATGTTTTTGGTGTGTCGCAACAACATGATGATTTGACCGAAAATCCTGATTTCTCTTGTAAATACGCTAAATTAAAAGAGCTAATACCCAATACGCCTTTGGCAATAGGGTATAAAATGAACAATAATTACTATCGTTTCAATGTTCAGGCATATGATTTACGCTCATTTGTGAACGGGGGAAATGTCGTTGATGAAGAAAGAGAAAAAATGGTAGAGATAATCAATAATATTCAAAAAATATGAAAAATATAGCTATTATTTTTGCCGTGTTGATGCTTTTTTCAGCATCCACGGCATCAGCCCAATCTAATACTAACCTATCTACGCTCACTGACAACTACACTGCGCAGAACGGCGAGATTCTGTCAGGCACGACAAGCCAAACCATAACCATCGCCGATGGTGCTAGCATTACGCTCAGCGATGTGACCATCACCGGCGGTATCGTCTGCAAGGGCACGGCTACAATTACCCTTGTCGGCACGAACAGCGTAAGCGGTGCAGATAAAAAGGCCGGCATACAGATTGGCGGCAGCGGCACGACGCTCACCATCAACGGCGACGGTTCGCTGACGGCAAACGGAGCTCAATATGCTGCTGGCATCGGTCTGAACGGTGCATGGAACGTAACGGAAGATGTCATCGGCGGCAACATCGTTATCAACGGCGGCAACATCACTGCCAACGGCGGCGTTGGCGCTGCCGGTATCGGTGCTGGCTTTACCAAAGACAAGAACAACAGCAGTTCGAGAAAAGCTATCGTTGGAAACATCACCATCAAGGGTGGAACGGTGACGGCTGTGGGCGTGACGGCTGTGGGCGGTCATGGTGCTGACGGCATAGGCGCAGGGGACAACATCTACAACGCCACTTATCAAATCGGCACTGTGACGATCTACGACGGCATCGAAAAGGTTGACGCATCGGCAATCACCGAGAGCGTTACTTATAAGCACTATGAGACTGACGTGACCGCCAACGCAAGCAACTACTTCACTATTACCGAAGACGGAAACCGTAGAATTATTGTTCCGAAGGACGATACCGACTATACCATCACCATTGCCAATGGCATCGAGCATGGCTCGTTGACGGGTGCTGCTACGGCTAAGTATATGGAGAAGGTGACGATAACCGCCACACCAGCTCTCGGATACAGATTCAGCCGCCTTGTTGTAAAGGATGCTCAGAACAACGATGTTGAGTCCACAGCAAACAGTTTCTTCATGCCCAAGAGCAATGTAACGGTAAGTGCAGTGTTTGAGCAAGGCACTCACGGCACGACGGAATTTACATGGGAGAATGACCCTGGAGACGGTCCTGAAAGCATAGTCGGAAAAACCATCTACAACGGCGTGACCACTGAGAATCTTCAACAAGGAAGAATTTACCAAATCAGGACTGCTGGTTATAAATATTTGATTATAGATAACGATGAGAATGAAGTATCTATTCCGTATTCTGGCGGCACGGGTACATTTGTGATGGTCGGTACTAATTTCGCACTTAGTGATGATGCAACGGCAGGCTTCTACGACATCACAATGACCGACGCAGGCAACGACAAGTGGAATGTATCTATTCTGAAAACCGCCGGTCAGATGGATGTCGTGCCCGACCAGACCTACACAGGCAGCGAAATCAAGCCTGAGCCGCAGGTTATGGCAGGTTCGCTCAACCTTACCAAAGGCACTGACTATGTATATTCCTACACAAATAATACGAATGCTGGCACTGCTACGGTAAGAGCCACCTTCAAAGGCACCTATGCATCGCTGGGCTATGTGGAAAAAACATTCACCATCAATCCTCGTGTAACCATATCCGGCGCACTCACCCTCACTGAATACGGCAACCGTACCACCGCCGAAATCCAAGGCGATTTTACCAACATCTCCTCAGAAGGCAAATCGTTGGAAATATTAAACCCAAAAACCGTTAACAAAGTAATCTTCAAACGCTCATTCACCAAAGGAATCCCCGCCACCATAATGCTGCCGTTTAATTTCACGTTAGATGCTTCAATCGGAAGTTTCTACACCATTGAAAGCGTAGCCAAAAACGACAACGGCGAATGGATAGCCACACCGAAAGTGGTTTCAGGTACATTGCAAGCCAACACACCTTATATGTTTAAAGCCGCGAAGGATTTAAAAGAATTGTCGTTTACAGATGAAAATGGAATTACACTACAATCCACATCAACAATCGAAATCAACACCAACGGCGATTGGACTCTCCACGGCGTATATGAAAAAACAATGTTAGACGGCGATGGTGAATTCAATTACGGTTTTGCTGGTGAAAAAACCGCCGACGGAATCAGCTTTGGCGACTTTATCCGTGCCGGAGAAGGCGTTTGGGCAGACCCGATGCGTTGCTACCTAACATACAAAAAAGGCGAACTAACCAAAGCCGCCACCGTGCTTCCCGACCGCATCCGCGTAGTTTTCCCCGACGAGGTGAACAACAATAATGAGATTACCGATATTATTGAAAATACTGAAACAGAGGATGTTGTTACCACTGTGTCAGAATTTGTATCCGAAAGCGTAGTAAAAGTATGGTCGTTTGGCGGCACGTTATATATTGAGGCACAGCCCGATACCGATTACACCATCGTAGACCTCACCGGCCGCACCATTAAAACCGGCGTTACACACAGCACCCACGAGGAGTTGAACCTCAATACCAAAGGCTTCGTAATCGTAAAAATTGGAAACAAATCTTTTAAACTTAAATAAAATGGAAAACACAACAATAAAACAGCCATACCAAAAACCTGAAATTCAGGTGATAGACATCAAAATGGAATCACCCTTATTGGTTGCCAGCAACGGCGACGGCAAACCTTCGATGGGCAAAAACATCCCAATAAATTAGCCGTCTGGAAGACGGTATCTCTGTATCCCCGGACACCAAGCCGCCCCGTGCGGCGACGGTGTCCGGGGTTTTTCGTGCGGCGACGGTTTCCCGTTTTTTGTGTTATTAGCACGTTTTATTCATTACCTTTTTTTGTTTTAAAAAAAATCTGCTTATATTTGCGCATTATTAACATCTAAATTAGTCTGACTATGAAACTATTAAAAACATTAGTAATAACATTATGTTTGTTGTCTGCAACTGCCGGCACTTACGCACAAAAGAATAATAAAACACACGAAACAATGATTCTGATGGAGACATCGGAGGGAACAATGAAAATTAAACTTTACGACGGCACCCCCCTCCACCGCGACAATTTTATCAAACTTGCCAAAGAGCATTTTTACGATGGACTTTTGTTCCACCGCGTTATCGAAGGCTTTATGATTCAGGGCGGCGACCCCGAGTCAAAAGGCGCCGACGCATCAAAACATCTCGGCTCTGGCGGTCCCGGATACACTATCCCCGCCGAACTTCTGCCGCAGTATTTCCACAAGAAAGGTGCTCTCGCAGCAGCACGCACCGGCGACCAAGGTAATCCACAGCGCCGTTCAAGTGGTTCGCAGTTCTATATCGTTCACGGCAAAACCATCAGTGAAGGTCAGATCAAACAGTTGGAAAACTACGGATTCGTATTCTCCGACGAGCAGAAAAGAATTTACGAAACCATCGGCGGAACTCCCACTCTCGATGCTCAATACACTGTGTTTGGCGAGGTTGTGGAAGGTCTTGATGTTGTTGACAAAATTGCAGGAACAGAAACAGGTACTGCCGACCGTCCTAAAAAAGACGTTGTTATTATAAAGGTGTCGGTAGTGGAATAATACAGTAAAAAAATGATTGAGAAACTTGCAGACTTCATTGAGGAAGTAAAAAATTTTAAAGTAGAAACCGCTGCCAAGGCCGAAGAACTCCGTTTGAAGTTTTTGGCTAAGAAAGGCATCTTAAACGAGATTTTTGCCGAGTTCAAAAACGTTCCCTCGGAGCAGAAAAAAGACTTTGGTCAAAAAATCAACACTCTTAAACAGTTAGTAGAACAAAAAATTCAGGAGGCTAAGGAACGCTCTGAGGAGGATTCGTCTAAGCCTGCCGACCTCGACACATCGCTGCCCGGTCCTAATATCGCCCTCGGTTCGCACCACCCAATCACAATGGTTAAGAACGAGATTATCGAAATTTTTGGACGCCTTGGATTTACTGTTGCCGAAGGTCAGGAAATTGAAGACGATTATCACAATTTTACCGCTCTCAACTTTCCTCCCGAGCACCCCGCACGCGATATGCAGGATACATTCTTTATAGAAACCGACCCCGACATTCTTCTCCGCACCCACACTTCGGGCGGTCAGGTTAGGGTAATGGAAAAACAGCAGCCGCCTATCCGTGTGCTCGTTCCCGGACGTGTGTTCCGCAACGAGGCTGTGTCGGCTCGCTCGCACTGCATTTTCCATCAGGTAGAAGGTCTTTATATAGATAAAAACGTTTCGTTTGCCGACCTTAAACAGACGTTAATGTATTTTGCCAAAGAGTTTTACGGCGAAAAAACCGAGATTCGTCTCCGACCGTCCTATTTCCCCTTTACCGAGCCGAGTGCCGAAATGGACGTTTCGTGCTCAATATGCGGTGGCAAAGGCTGCGCAATATGCAAAGGCACAGGCTGGCTCGAAATTCTCGGCTGTGGAATGGTTCACCCCAACGTTTTACGCGACTGCGGTATCGACCCCGAAGTTTATTCGGGATTTGCATTCGGTATGGGCATAGAGCGTACAGCAATGCTCCGCTACGGCGTTACCGACATCCGTATGTTTTTTGAAAACGATATGAAATTCCTTTCTCGTTTTAAACATTAGTCAATTTTTAATAAAATGAGTTTTATAGACGATTTGAAATGGCGCGGTATGATACACGATATGATGCCGGGCACCGAAGAACAACTTGCAAAAGAGATGACAACGGCTTACGTGGGCATTGACCCCACTGCCGATTCGCTTCATATAGGCCACTTGGTTTCGATAATGATTTTGAAACATTTCCAAATGGCAGGACACAAGCCTATCGCCCTCGTTGGCGGCGCTACCGGTATGGTTGGCGACCCCTCTGGAAAATCGGCAGAGCGTAACCTCTTAGACGAGAAAACCCTCAATCACAATAAAGCGTGCATCAAGGCGCAACTTTCCAAATTCTTGGATTTCGACTCCGACGCTATCAACGCTGCCGAACTTGTGGACAACTACGATTGGATGAAAGATTTTTCGTTTATATCTTTTATCCGCGACATCGGCAAGCACATCACCGTTAACTATATGATGGCTAAGGACAGCGTTAAAAAGCGTTTTGCATCCGACAGCCGCGAAGGAATGTCGTTTACCGAGTTCTCATACCAATTGATGCAGGGCTACGATTTCTACTATCTTCGCAAGCACAAAAACTGCAAACTCCAAATGGGTGGCGCCGATCAGTGGGGCAATATCACCACAGGCGTAGAACTTATTCGCCGTATCGACGGTATCGAGGCTGAGGCATTCGGTCTTACCTGTCCCCTTATCAAGAAAGCCGACGGCACTAAGTTTGGCAAAACCGAGAAAGGCAATGTTTGGCTCGACCCGAAACTTACTTCGCCATACGAGTTTTATCAGTTTTGGATCAACACATCCGACGAAGATGCCGAGCGTTACATCAAGATTTACACCCTCTTGTCGAAAGAGGAGATTGAAAACCTTATTGAAGAGCACCGCACCGACCCGGGTCGCCGTCTTTTGCAGAGCGAACTTGCTAAACGTATCACCATTATGGTTCACGGCGAAAACGCTTACAACACCGCCATTGCTGCCACTCAGATACTTTTTGGCAAAGGCACCAAGGAACAACTCTTGAAATTAGACGAAAAATCATTCTTGGAGATATTCAACGGTGTACCTCAGTTCAAAATTTCCAAGGACGAACTTGCGCAGGGTATTGGCGTCTTGGATCTTTTGGCAGAAAAATCTCAGGTGTTTGCTTCCAAAGGCGAAGCCCGTCGCGCTATCACCAAAGAAAACTCTCTGAGCATCAACCAAGAAAAGGTTTCTGACCCCGAAACCAAAATTGACACCACATACCTTTTGGACGAAAAATACATCCTCGTCCGCAAAGGCAAGAAGAATTGGTTTGTGCTGACTATAGCATAACAAACTGAAACACACAAATAAAAGCGAATGAGGAAATCATTCGCTTTTATTTTTTTTTAGCATAGTGCTAATTCGCCCAAATTGCCAAATTGCATCGTTACAGGTATTTTCATTGCTCTAAATATCCTTAAAAACGTATCGAAACTTATTCCTTTGCCGTTTTCGATTTTGGATATGCGAGATTTTTGTACTCCAATGAGTTCGCCAAGTTGTTCTTGCGATAAAGATTTTGACTTGCGGGCTTCTTTTATGGTTTCACCTATGCGCATTAGTTCTATTTCTTTCTCAAACTCGTCGCGTTTTGGTGTTCCTTTTTTGCCAAATACCTGATCGTTTAGTTCTTCAAGAGTGGTAATTTTAAAGTCTTCCATTTTTAATCCTCCTTGTTATAGTATTTCTCAAAGTATTTCTTCCTAATTAGTTCAGCCTTTTCTATTTGTTGGCGTGGTGTTTTGTCTGTCTTTTTTACAAAACCGTGGGTTGCCAATATCAATCTTTTTTTGTTGGTATCCCAAAAAGCGAGCAATCTGTAACAATTACCGTTGTACATTGTTCTAAACTCCCAAATGTCGCCATTTAGTTTTTTCAGTAGTTCGTTGTCCATTACATATTGAGCCTTGTTGATATTATAGGCTATTTTTTCACGGACTTTGGTTTCTTGTTCGTTTACAAACTCTGTGGCCTCGGGTAGTAAAGCTACGGTAAAGTATGGTTCTTTGAGTTTCATTTTATATAGTTTATGTGCAAAAATACAAAATGTTTCCAATTTTTGAAACTTTTTTTGTGTTTTTCTTCACCTCTATGGTTTAAATAAGGCTAATGATTGTTATTATTCTTTATCTTTGCAGATAATTATTTGTTTTTATTATGCAAGCGTTTTATCAAAACAACTACCCTGAGGCGGGATGCGATGAGGCGGGACGTGGATGTCTTGCTGGTCCTGTGTTTACCGCTGCGGTGGTGTTTCCGAGCGGTTACTTCAACCCTAAGATCAACGATAGCAAACAATTATCCGAAAAAAAACGCCTTCTGCTCCGCGACGAGATTATCCGCGATGCCGCCACTTATTGCGTTGCCTCGTGCGACAACCAAGAGATAGACCGCATCAATATTCTTAATGCCTCTATCCGTGCTATGCACCGCGCTTTGGACGGTTTGAACGTTACACCTGCATTTATAATAATCGATGGAAATAAATTTAAGCCATATAAAACAATCCCTTATAAAACAGTGGTTAAAGGCGACTCACTTTATCTATCAATTGCAGCCGCCTCAATTCTTGCCAAAACCTATCGCGACGAATGGATAACCCGCGCCGCCGAGCAATATCCCGAATACAATTGGGCTAAGAACAAGGCATATCCCACCAGAGACCACATAGAGGCTATCCAAAAATACGGCGTTACACCGCTCCACAGGATGACCTACGAACCGTGCCAGCCGAAGTTGCTGTAATGGTCGTTACCCTGCTTCTTTCCCTATTACTCCATTATTTTTATCTTTGCACCAAAAAACAATTATGGCGAAAATTAATATTATCGAAGGAGAATTTGAAAAGCGGCTCAGCCTGCAGCTCACCGAGAGCATCAGGGCGGGATTTCCGTCGCCTGCCGAGGACTATCTGCACGAGAGTCTCGACTTTAACCGCGACCTTATACGAAATCCTCAAGCCACTTTCTACGGTCGTGTGGAGGGCAACTCGATGATTGAGGCGGGTATCAACGATGGCGACATTGCCGTTATTGACCGCGCTGCCGAGCCTCAGGATGGCGACATTGTGGTCTGCTACGTCAACAACGAGTTTACTATCAAATACCTCGACCTCACGCACCGTGCCGAAGGCTACATCGAACTTCGTCCTGCCAACAAGGATTTCAAGCCCATCCGTATCAATGCCGACGACGATTTTGAGGTGTGGGGCGTGGTGGTGTGGACTATCAAAAATTGGAAAAGATACTAAATTATGTACGGTATAGTTGACTGCGACAATTGCTACGTATCCTGCGAGCGGGTTTTCCGTCCCGACCTTGTGGGCAAGCCCGTGGTGGTGCTCAGCAACAACGACGGCTGCGTGGTGGCGCGTTCAAACGAGGCTAAGGCTCTCGGCATCGCCACGGGCATTCCGTATTACCAACTTGCCGAAAAATTTCCCGACCAGAAAATCGCTGTTTTCTCATCCAACTACGAACTCTATGGCGAACTTACCGGCCGTGTGGTGGAGATTATAAAAAAAGAAGCCCCGGCATATTTCCGTTACAGCATCGACGAGTGCTTTGTGAAACTCCACGGCATTGCCGACCTCAAACC
>JAGCNK010000181.1 GCA_017645985.1 Bacteroidales bacterium
ATTCAGCCTTCTCTTCGTAATCCAGCCCGACGGACACTATTATATAGCAGGAAAAGGTCTCGCCGAAAAGAAACTCGACGACCGCGAATATTTCAAAAAAATAATGTTCAACGGCGAAAACTTTGCAATGACAAACCCCGATTTGAGCAAGTCTACCGGCGAAAAAAAATACACCCTCGCAGTGCCTGTAACATCAGGCGGCAAAGTGGTGGGCATACTTGCCGGCAACATCAGCCTCTCTACATTGTCTAACATCGTAAAAGATATGAACATAGGCAACCACGGCACAAGCTTCATCGTGGACGGCACCACCACTTTCATCGGTCACAAAGACGAGTCGAAACTGATGAGCGTAAGCCTCAGCGAATATGCCAACAATTCCGAAGGTCTTGCACAAGTAACCAACGCAATCAAAAACGGAACCACCGAGGCTCAATATGTTCTCACCCCCGACGGCGATACCGACTATATGATATGCTACCCGATCGACGAGACTCCCAACTGGTCGCTCGTGGGCACAGTGTCAAAAAGCGAGATTATGGAGCCCGCAAGGATAATTCTCCGTAATATGGTGATTTTCTTGCTGATAACCATTGCCATCATTCTCACCGGAATTTGGCTCGGAATCCACAAAATCATCTCTAAACCAATTGCTTGGCTTACTTCCACCATCAAAAATATTTCGGAAGGCAAGCTGCACCAAAAATTCAATATCCAGTCAAATGATGAAATCGGTCTTATCTGCGATAACTTGCAGATAATGAGCGACAAAATATCCAACATCGTGCTTTCAATCAAAGAAGGTTCCGAGTCGTTAGCCGCACACAGCGAACAAGTAAACGCTCTATCGCAGCAGCTTTCGCGAGGCACCACAGAGCAGTCGGCAAGCATCGAGGACCTTTCGTCCACAATGCAGGAGATGTCGAGCAACATCGACCAGAACTCGCAAAACGCATCCGAAACCAACAAGATGTCAAAAAAGGCTCTCGGATTGTTTACCGACGTTGTCAAGAATCTCGACGACGTGTACTCTACCAATAAAGAAATCGCAGAAAAAATCGAAATTGTCAACGACATAGCCTTCCAGACCAATATTCTCGCTCTCAACGCAGCTGTGGAGGCTGCCCGCGCAGGCGAATCAGGTAAAGGTTTCGCAGTGGTGGCAAGCGAAGTGCGCAAACTGGCAGAACACAGCAAGAAGGCCGCCGACGAAATTGTTGACCTAGCACAGCAGGGATTAAGAGTGTCGGAAAACGCCAACCAGTCGATGCACAAAGCATTGCCAAGTATCGAAAAAACCACTACCCTCGTAAACGAGATTGCATCGGCAAGCAGCGAGCAAAACTCTGGCGCACAGCAAATTAACAATTCGATTATTAAATTGAACAATGTTATCCGCGAAAACCAGTCGTCGAGCGACCAGCTGGCATCAAGCGCCGAAGAACTTGAACAACAAGCCGAAAACCTCCAGGCAATGGTAGAGTTTTTCAAATAGTAATAAACTGAAACACAGAGCAGTATGAACAGAGTAGTGTTAATTTTAATCGTACTGCTTGGTATATTCACGAGCAGGGCAAACGCTTATCAAGTATTTGTAAAAGACACCGACCAGCAGTATGTCCAATTGACAAACGGAACTGAATACGCCGCTGGTAAAACTGTGTCAATTCAACTTGCGAACGCACCCGAAAAAACAGGCTACACGATTGGCATTTTAGCAGTAAAAAAAAGTACCCAGGAGCCCATCGAAGTAACTAAAAAAACAAAATACTCTTTTATAATGCCCGAAGATGATGTAGATGTATCAATCATTTACACTCTCACCATTTATAAAATACAAACCGACGAATACGTAAAATGCGAAATTGAATCAGCCACAATAGAAAACAACCCAATACCATTCACTGTAACCAATCGAGAAAACGAGGGTTACGAACTCACAGCAGTAAAAATCGGCAACACAAAATTGGATTACGAACAATACGCTGGGTCATTCTCAATAGCTGACTTTTTAAAGAATGTAACATTAAAAGCAACATACGCACTCATAAAATACGAAATAAAGACCGACGACAACATAACTTGCAAAAAAAAGAGTGCCACCATTCAAGAAACGGTTAGCTTTACTATCAAAAACAAAACAGGTTGCACCATTAAAAGTGTAAAGATTAACAATACGCCTATCAGTTTCGAAAACAATCAAGCGTCGTTTGCAATGGCGGATTTTAAACGCGATGTGGAAATAACCGCAGAATATGAGGAAATAAAATACACCATCACTACCGACAACCATACCAGAACAAATCTTACCGAAGGCAGATACTCAGATCTAATAAAAATTTATGCCGACGACCTTACAAACTCAGGTTACGAGTTGGACAAAATATTTATAAATGGCACATCCATAACAATTTACAAATACTTCTACAACTTTTTTATGTCGTCTTACAAATCAGACATTGAAATCACAACTCAATACAAACCAATAAGTTATAAAATAAAAACAGGAGAAAACGTAGTCTGCGAACAAACGTCCGCCTCGGTTGACGATATTGTATCTTTCACAGTAGATGATTTGAGTGCGGATGAAAGCTATTTAGAAAAGGTACTGGTAAACGGTCAACAAGTTGACTTTGAGAACTTTGCTGGCACAATCAAGATGTCAGACTACATATCTAATATTACCATTGAGGCTGTGTATGACAAATACCACTCCATCAAAACTGACGAAAATGTCGCCGACATCTCGCACACAACAGCCCAAAAAGACGAACCGATTCAGTTCAAAATCAATCCCGCAGCTGAGGGATTCGAGCCGTGGGTATATGTAAACTCACGGAGATTATATTCCGAAGACAACATAAACTACTCATTTTCTATGTTTGATAATGACGTAAATATTTATGTAGAATATCAAGAAATCGTTATTGAAGAACCTGATACACAAGATGATAACGACCATGAAACCGAACCCGAAATCATCAAAAAGAAAAAGCCGACCGCTTTAAACAAGGTGAAAACTTATCCATCGTTGGCTAAGGAGGGTGAAATCATTACTATTTCGCTAGAAAACATTGATTCAGAATATCTTACAGATTCTAAA